>JBCCFA010000078.1:0-12483 GCA_039029975.1 Pseudomonadota bacterium | reverse complement strand
TTCGAAATTAGTTAACAAAATATCTCCTGAAGCGCGTGGAAATGCGCATTCGCCTGCGCTAGCTTTAGTGTCATTGTTATAGGAACTCGCCTTGTTTCGTCCCACTGTCGGGGCAATTAGGCGCGTTCCTATAACAATGACACTAAAGCTAGCGCAGGCGAATGCGCATTTCCACGCGCTTCAGGAGATATTTTGTTAACTAATTTCGAATTGTGCCGGGCCTGGCAGCCCGATGGGGCCACTTGGGGCCTTATAGGTCTGGGGGGATTGAACTCTGTGATCTCACGATCGCAAAAGCGGACGAGCGACAAAACGATTCACCATCGACGAATTGCAACACCAAATTTAGGCGGTTCGCTATGCCGAAACGTTAATCATGGCCAAGTAGCGCCAGTACCGTGGCTCAAAATATTTGATCAAATAGCTACTGCCCATAGTTTCGTCACGCAGACCATATATTGCTTCATTTGCCTGATTCGGCGAAGGGCCGTCCAATAAGGCTGCTCGCAGCGCGGCAGCGCAGTACCAAACTAACGCCGAACCCGAACTATGCCGCGTTCACTGGGTTCAATCGTCGCCTTCTGTCGCATCAGCTAACCTATTCGGAAAAGAATGCGATTGATTAGGATCCCACCCAGGGACAGAGTTCGAGTAACATAGTGGTTTGACCATTTAAGCTCAATCTAACCCGCGTTACCGAAACACACTAGCATGACTTCGCAATCCCCCACGCACCAGGCATTACAGCAACTTAGGACCCACGTTAGCGAAAAGATCATTGGCCAAGATGCCTTGGTTGAGCGCTTACTGATCGCACTGTTAGCAGATGGCCATTTGCTTGTTGAAGGTCCCCCCGGCCTGGCGAAGACGCGCGCGATCAAAGTCCTGGCGGATGGCATAGAAGGTGAATTTCATCGTATCCAGTTCACACCCGATCTACTACCCGCTGATTTAACGGGCACTGAGGTCTATCGCCCGCAGGACGGCAGCTTTAAATTCCAGCAGGGCCCCTTGTTCCATCATCTGGTGCTCGCTGACGAAGTTAACCGCGCGCCGGCGAAGGTTCAATCGGCTCTCCTTGAGGCCATGGCAGAACGACAAATCACGATTGGCCGTCAAACTTACCCATTGCCGGATTTGTTTCTGGTGATGGCGACGCAAAACCCCCTGGAGCAGGAAGGTACTTACCCGCTACCAGAAGCGCAGCTCGACCGTTTCCTCATGCACGTGGTAATCGATTATCCTGAAGCAGAATCGGAAAAAACCATATTGCATCTCAATCGCGTCGAAGCCCGCGCCGCGAATGCCCAGACTGCTATCAATTCAATTGTCTCCCAAGGCATTATTTTCGATGCACGTAACGAGGTCATCGACCTCTTTATGACTGAAGAACTCGAACGCTATTTATTAGAGCTCGTCTTAGCGACGCGAACACCAATGGCCTACGGCGAAGATCTTGCCGACTGGCTGGCGTATGGCGCGAGTCCCCGTGCGTCTATCGCACTTGATCGTTGCGCGCGGGCCCATGCTTGGTTATCCGGACAGGACTACGTGGGCCCCGAAAATATTCAAGCCGTTGCCCCCGATATATTGCGCCATCGCCTCATCTTGAATTACGAAGCCGCCGCAGACGGTGTGACAAGTGACCATATTATCCAAGAGCTGTTGAAGCGAATTGCAGTGCCCTAGGCAGCGCTCCGTGCTTGATTCTGTTGTAAATCGACGCTCTCCCTTTGGTCGCGCCAGCAAAACCGACGCAGCGCGCACTCATTGACCACATGGCAACCGTTAACGCACAAGCTGGTGCAAAAGCTTCTGATGATACCGGCGAATCAGATCGGATCAGTCCGAACTTACGCGACCTAATGAGCCTAGCCCGACCGGCCATGCATTTGCCTGGCTGGCACCAACGGGCCAAACGCCAAACCCAAGGTGCTTACCTTTCGGCGCTTCGTGGCCGCGGTATGGAATACGACGAGTCTCGACCCTATCAAGCCGGCGACGACATTCGTACACTCGATTGGCGTGTCACCGCCCGCACGGGCAAGCCGCACACCAAGTTGTTTCGCGAGGAACGCGAACGGCCGGTTTATGTGTGCTGCGATCTGGGTCGCACCATGCGATTCGCGACCCGGGGCGCATTTAAATCAGTGGTAGCAGCGCGCGCGGCCGCGCTCATTGCGTGGAAAGCGCAACAAAGTGGCGACCGCATTGGCGGGGTCGTATTTAATGACGTCGAACACCTCGAACTGCCGCCCTCTCGCGGCAAAGAGGCCGTGGCGCGCATGCTCAAAGGCTTGGTTTCGCTGGGTTCGATTGCCGCGAGCGATACGAAGAATGGTGAAAAAAACATTTCCTTGAGCGATGCTGTTCTGCGCCTACAACGGCTAGCAAAACCCGGCAGCTTGGTTTTCATCATTAGCGACTTCCGGTTTTTAGCCCTTGAGCAGCAAGCAACGCAAACGGGTGCGGCGATGCTCGCGCAAATTTCGCGCCACAGCGATACCTTTGCGCTTGCGGTTGCCGATCCACTTGAAACGGCCGCACCAGCAATTAAAGGCCGCTGCCAAGTGAGCGATGGACCAAACAAATTGAATTTAAATTTCGGCAACCGCAATGCCAAGCAAACCTATCGCGAAATGTACGAGGAACGTGACGCGCGCTTGAAAAGATTTTGTTCGAGCAACAAGATTAAACTCGAAAATATTATGACGAATGACGAACCTTTGCGGAGCTTAGAGAGACTGCTTCGCTAGCGAGCCATGGAACAAATTGATCCAGCAGAAATCCCCTTGCGGGATATTCATCTTCCGGAACCCATTTCTTGGTGGCCCCTCGCTCCGGGCTGGTGGGCGATTCTCGGCGCGCTGATTCTGCTTGGCTTCCTCGGCTGGATTTATTGGCGATTTAAAAAGAACGCTCAGCAGAGGTTTGTAGCCGCTGAGATTGAACGCATACGCTTGGCATTCGCAAACCACAATAACCATCACACTTTCGCAAAAGATTTATCCATGCTGGCTCGGCAAGTTGCACTTCTACATGGCTCGCCAAAACGCGATGAGGCTGGCGCGGTTGGTCAGTCATGGCTGGATTACTGGCAACAACGTATTCCCGAAACAGAGATCGATCCAGAGGAGTTAGCCAAAGCCCTGACTATCGCACCTTATCGTTCAGGTGAAACTTTAAACGTGGAAAAAATACTTGCCGCCTTTAAGGCTGCCAGTTCCAACAAATCCGCTCGAACAAGTCCCGCCCAGGGATTGGGCCCAAGCTCATGATTCAGTTTGAGTGGATTTGGCTGTTTACCGCGTTACCGTTACCGCTCATTTACCGCTGGCTACTGCCGCCACGCGCGCAAATGAATGAATCTGCCCTGAAAGTCCCGGCCCTTGAAGACTTCAACCCACTGGTCGAAACCGCTTTTTCAGCCTCGCGCAGTCGTTGGCCCTATTACTTGGCGCTATTGGCTTGGTCATTATTTGTCCTTGCTAGCACACGCCCACAGTGGTTGGGCGAGCCGGTTGAAGTACCCATAAGCGGTCGCGACTTAATGCTTGCCGTTGATCTGTCAAAAAGCATGCTCGAAACAGATTTCATTATTGATAATCAGAGCATTGACCGTTTAACTGCGACAAAAAAAGTCGCTAGTGAATTTATCGAGCAACGGACCGGCGACCGCCTTGGCCTAATCTTATTCGGCACACAAGCCTATCTTCACGTGCCGCTAACTTTTGACCGTAAAACAGTTGCCCAGTTATTGGACGAATCCGTGATTGGCTTAGCCGGTCCGAGCACTGCCATTGGCGATGCCATTGGTATTGCGGTGAAACGTCTGCGCGAAAACGATGCTGAAGACAAAGTCCTTATTCTGTTGACCGATGGTGCCAACACCGCCGGCACAATCGATCCTCGACGCGCGGCAGAATTGGCAGCGGAAAGCGGTCTTAAAATCCACACTATCGGCATCGGTGCCGATGAAATGATGGTGCGTCGATTATTCAGCTCATTTAAGGTCAACCCCTCCCGTGATTTAGACGAAGAAGCGCTAACCGATATCGCCAATACCACTGGCGGCAAATATTTTCGCGCCCGCGACACCGAAGAACTGGCGAAGATATACGCTGAAATTGATCGCCTAGAACCGGTTGAACGCGGCGGCGAACACTTTAGACCCATTACCCCGCTATTCCCTTGGCCCCTCGGTCTCGCCTGCTCGCTCGCGGTCTTGTGTATATTTGTGAGCGCAAAATCCACGAAGGTGGCCGAAGCATGAACGGTTTAGTTGAGAACTTTCATTTTCTGCGGCCGTGGTGGCTCGTTGCGCTTGTACCTTTGGTCCTCGGCATAGGCTTACTTGCCAAAAAAACGAATCGCGTCGGGTTATGGGAAAACATTTGCGACCCAGAACTATTACCTTATGTCACGGAAAAAATATCGGGAAAAACGAACCGGCTCTCTGTTTTATTGTCCATTGCCGGTATTGCTTCAATCGTGGCATTGGCCGGTCCGACTTGGGAACAACTACCCACGCCGGTGTTCCGCCAAGAAAGCGCATTGGTGCTCGTGTTAGATCTATCCCGCTCGATGAATGCTGAAGACGTTAAACCGTCGCGACTAGAACGGGCAAAATTTAAAATATCGGACATCCTTCGTCTGCGCAAAGACGGTCAAACGGCGCTTGTCGTGTTCGCCGATCAACCGTATGTCGTCACCCCTTTGACCAACGACGCAAATACCATCGAAAATCAACTCCCTGCACTAACTAGCGAAATCATGCCAAGTCAGGGCAGCAACTTAGTGAGCGCCATCGAGAAGGCTGCCGAACTCCTCACCCAAGCGGGGATACGCGGCGGCGACATATTAATCCTAACGGACGCCGTAAAATCCGATCCCGACGCAGTTGGGAAACTTGCTCAAACACAAAATATTAGAATTTCAGTCATTGGCATCGGTAGCGAGGCAGGTGCGCCGGTTACCAACGAGCGAGGAAACTTTATCGCGGACGAATCCGGCAATGTAGTATTGATGACCTTGGACATTGTGGGGCTGCGTGAACTGGCCACCACCGGAAATGGTTTGTATCAAACGATCGCTACGGATAACCGCGACGTAAGCCGCTACGTAAGATTTATTGAACAACGCGATTCAAGCAAAGCCGAGAGCTCATCTGATTTGTTCGCTGAGCGCTGGCGCGAATTTGGACCGTGGTTGTTGGTAGCGTGTTTACCCTTGCTACCGTTTGGCTTTCGCCGGGGGGTTCTTGGCGTGCTGATTGCGAGTCATCTGGGTTTCATGACTTTACCTGCGGGTGCCGACGAAGTGTCAGCGCAACCTTCGAATTATTGGTTTTTCTCCAAGGATCAAACGGGGCAGCAGGCATTCAACGACAAAGACTTCGCGGCCGCCAAACAGCACTTCGAAACTGACGCTTGGCGGGCAGCTGCTGCCTATCGCGACGGCGATTTTGCCGCCGCAGAATTGGCACTGACCGAACCCCAATCGCCAGACGATTGGTACAACAAAGGCAATGCCCTTGCTCGCCAGGGGATGTATGAAGACGCTATTGCTGCCTACGAACAAACATTGTCCACTATTGAATCCCATGAAGACGCCGCTCACAACAAAGCCCTGTTAGAAAAACTCATCGAAGAACAGCAAAGCCAGCAACAAAGTCAGGGCGACGGTGAGAACAACGAACAGCAAGATCAAGATAGCAATGGCGAATCAGAAGGGGAAAATAGCGAAGCCGCTGAGTCGGAACAACAAGGTGGCGACAGTAACGCCGAGTCGCCGCAAATGAACGAACAGCAACAAGACGAGCAAGCGACGCAAAGCTCGGAACGCGAGGAGGAAAACGAAGAACAGCAAATCGCCGAAGAGCAAAAGGAACAAGATAACCAAGGTCAGCAGGAAAGCGGCAAACCGAACGAAACCTTAGCCGAATCTCAGCCCGAACCTAATGCAGAACTGGAACAAGCAACAGAGCAATGGCTCCGCCAAATTCCAGATGATCCGGGAGGCTTATTGCGACGCAAATTTGAGTACGAACATCAACGCCGCGGTCTGCGCAAGAATAAGGGTGGACAAGCATGGTAAAAACGAAATTAGTGGTAATTCTTGCGCTCAGCTTTGTAGTACTGGCGACTAGGGCTGCGGAAATACAGGTTTCGGTATTTCCAGCCTCGCCTTCCGCTAGCGAATCGTTCCGCATCGTGTTTTCAGCGTCTGAGAAGGTAGACGCTGATCCGAATTTCGAACCACTTGCTAATGTATTCGAGGTTCTTGGCCAGAATAAGAACACGCAAGTCCAGTTGTCAAACGGTCGGCACTCTTCTACCACTCGCTGGGAGCTTGAGGTTATCGCAAAACAAACTGGTGACCTGGTGATACCCGCTATCCAGTTTGGCTCAGATTCAAGTGCTGCCACTGGAATCACTGTCGCTAACGCACCTAATAAAAGCGCCGATGACGGCGACGATTTATTACTTGAAATAGAGGTTGATGAATCGGCGCCTTATGTTCAGCAGCAAGTGATTTTGACTGTCCGTCTGCTGCGTCGAATCAGTATTGCCGGTGCTAATATGACCGAGCCGAACGCTTCGGGCGATGTCATCATTAAACCTCTATCAAAAGATCGGACCTATCAAGGTGACCGAAACGGCAAACGCTACGAGGTATTCGAACGCCGGTTCGCGTTGTTTCCGCAATCGAGCGGCATTCTTGATATCGCTCCAATGACGGTAACAACTCAGGTGCCAAGAGGTAGCCGTTCGCTGTTCGATCCGTTTCGAGCATCCACAACCACCCGTCGGGTGCGCTCAAATAGTATTTCCCTGCAAGTAAAAACCGTGCCCGGCTCGTTTACCGGCAAGGTTTGGTTGCCGGCTCGCAAGCTCAATCTTCGTGAAGAATGGGAGCCAAACTCCTCGATAAAAAACGGCGAACCCGCTACCCGTACGCTGTACCTCTGGAGTGAAGGCTTAACCGCCGGGCAACTACCAGATTTTCCTATGCTGGAAATTGACTCGACAAATATTTACCCCGACCAGGTGCAGTCCAAGGAGCAAGAAAATGACACTGGCTTCACGGCGGTAAAGCAGCAGAAATTTGCAGTGATCGCCAACGCGAAAAATACCGGCACGGACTCGAGTATTGCTATTCCCGAAATCGCGATTCCGTGGTGGAATCTCGACACTGATGAAATGGAGATAGCAAGCCTGCCCGCTCGTTCGCTGCCCATTCAGTTTGACAAGAACAGCGAAGCCGCGCCGCCAAACGAAAATGCTGTGGGCGCGGTAATCGAGCCTGAGCCGGTCAACAAAGCAACAGCGCCCACCGACGAGGCATCGCCGCCTAGCACAACGAATTGGCGACTAATCGCGTTAATCGCGATTGCGGGTTGGATGTTGACGCTTGGCGCTTGGATCTTAGTGAATCAACGCAAACTAGCCGCACAGGAACCACTGAAACCGCACCAAAAAGAGAATCTCAAGGCGTCGCAATTGGCTAAAGCGGTACGGCATGCAGCCAAAAGCAATGACCCTTTTGCCGCCCGCAATGCCTTGTTAGCGTGGGGAAGCGAAAACTATCGAACGGAGGAAATGCTGTCCCTGGGCCAGCTTGGGCGGCTCGTGGATCAGAACCTCGCCGTAGAGATTACGCATTTAAACGCTTATTTTTACGCAAGTGAGACTATCAATTGGCGCGGCGAAAATTTATTAAACGCCTTTCAAAACAACACTATAAGCAACCATAACAGCTCTTCTGAGGCGTCCAAATCGGCGCTCGAACCGCTGTTTAGATTGAACTAGCAGCCATTTCCGCCGCGTGCACACAGCGGCGCCCCGCAAACCCGACAAGGGAATTCAGTGGCACCGGTCACAAATTGCTGCGAAAGCGTCCCAAGCCCACACATCTACCTTGATTCTCCTAGTGGCGAGTTTCTAGACTTCTTGGAGCGCACCATAACAATATTGCCCAGGCGCAGGAGGGCTCTCCTTGATTTCACACACCGGTACCGTATTAGCGGTAGACGACAACGCGACCATTCGCAAAGCGATTTCTATGCGCCTCGGTGCAAAAGGCTATCGCGTGGTAACCGCAGAAACCGGCGAGAAAGCGCTGGGTTTGGTCAAAAAGGATAAATTCGACCTCGTTCTCCTCGACCTTCAGCTGCCAGGTATTAACGGCGATGCCGTGCTTGAGCAGTTACGTAAAATTTATTCCGAAGCCGAATTACCGGTCATTATGCTCGCCGCAAGCAACGACAAGAAAGACATTACTCGAGCAATTGACCTTGGTGCTAACGATTACGTCACCAAACCGGGTGACCTACCCATTCTCCTGGCTCGCATCAAAACCCAACTGTCTTTGAAGCGAGCAGCGGAACAACTTCGCGACCATACCGCTGGAATGACTAATCTAAATCAGAGCGCGCAAGCAATCACCAAAACGCTGGATCATTACGCTAGTGCCCGCCTCCACGAAGAGTTACTCGGTGATTTAGATCAGTCAGAAGAGTTTCGCTACCACGTCATTTATGACAACACCCCCATGACGTGTTTCACATTGAATTTGGAAGGCGATGTCCTATTCGCGAATAAATTCGGCTTGCAGTATTTCGGCTATACCCGCGAGGGCATTGTTAATCGCTCTGTCATTGAAATGTATGCACCTGATGATCGCAATTTGGCCGTGGAGAATCTGAACGGCGTGGTCGCGCAACCCGGGCGGTTGCACCGCTGGGAAATTCGTCGTCGCAAGAAAAATGGAGAAACAATCTGGGTGCGGGAAACCGCACGTGCGGTCGGTAAAGGCAAAGATGGCATGATCTTGATGACCTGCGAAGACATCGACGATACCTACCGTCTAACCGAACGACTGTCCCACCAAGCTGCTCATGACGAACTCACTGGCCTGCCAAACAGGAAAACGCTTGAAGAACGTTTAACGCAAGTGATCGAGAGTGCACATGCGGAGGAATCTGAACACACCCTGGCATTGATTGACCTGGACCAGTTTAAGATTATTAATGATACCTGTGGCCACGTTGCAGGCGACGAATTACTCAGACAAATTTCGAAACTACTGCGATCTGTCGTACGTAAGCGCGATACGCTAGCGCGTATGGGCGGGGACGAATTTGCCTTATTAATTGAAGACTGCACCATGAATGGCGCGCACAGCGCGGTGGAAGCGATTCGCCAAGCCATCGACTCTTACAATTTTGTGTGGCAAAACAAAACCCATCAAATTTCTGCCAGCGTTGGCTTAGTAGCGATTAACGATCGCAGCGACGGCGTGGCAACTGCACTCAGCATGGCAGATACGGCTTGCTTCGCAGCGAAAGACACCGGACGCAACCGCATTCACGCCTACGAAGATCACGACATCACCATCCAAACGCAGCACGGTCAAATGCGCTGGGCAACGCGCATTAACGATGCCTTGATGGAGGATAGATTCGAACTGAGTTTCCAACGCATCACGCCAATCAAGGAAGAAACTCCTAAAGGCGACCATTACGAATTACTTATTCGCATGCGGGATGAAGACGGGCAAATCGTGTTGCCAGGTGAATTTCTACCCGCCGCTGAGCGCTACAATTTATCTGACAAGGTTGATCGCTGGGTCATCGCGAACGCACTTGCATGGTTGAGAGAGCACCCAAATGTCTTGAAGTGCTTGCATTTATGCGGCATTAATCTGTCTGGGCAATCTATGGGTAACGAAGAAATCCTGCGATTTATCTTGGCCCAAATCGATGAAGGTACCATTCCGCCGGAGAAACTGTGTTTTGAAGTCACAGAAACAGCGGCGATTGCCGACTTAGTCCAAGCGACGCAGTTTATTTCTGCGCTGAAAGATCGCGGCTGCATGTTCGCCTTAGATGATTTTGGCGCTGGCTTCTCCTCGTTCGCTTACCTCAAAAAACTGCCTGTCGATTATCTGAAAATTGACGGAAGTTTTGTCAAAGACATCGTAAATGACTCAATCGATTTAGCCATGGTCAAATCAATCAACGAAATTGGCCACGTGATGGGCAAAAAGACGATTGCTGAGTTTGTTGAAGACAAGAATGTGTTGGAAGTTTTACGACATGTCGGTGTTGACTACGCCCAAGGATACGAAATCGGCAGGCCGACCCCAATCAGCGATTACAAAACCTTAAAACGATTGTTCTAAGCTACCTCTAACTAGGCCCGTACCCTACCAACAAAGTGCTTAAACGCGCGCCTGCGCGTCTGCGAGCATTGCGGGGGTGTCAATATCCATGATCACCCCCTCATCCTCCACCTCTACCGTCTCTACTTGTGAAGCGTGGGCTTTCACGACATCTTGCGCACCCTTATCGGCCGCGATGTTACTGAGTGCCAAACTGAACGTTTGTTGAAAACCTACGGGATTGCCCGCTTGGCCGCGAAATGTCGGTCTTACGATTGGCGTGCCGGCGATCAAAGCACGTTGCAATGTCAAAATAGTTGAAACTTGCACCAAGGGCATATCGCCCAACACCACCAAGTAACTGACATATTGTTTGAGCTTGGCTTCTTTAATGCCTGCGGCAAGCGAATACCCCATGCCGTCTTTCGCTCGTTCGCTCACAACAGGTGAGAATCCAGACCGCTCGAACATAGAAAATACTGCCGATTCCCCTGCCCGCACCACCACAATTGTTGGCATTAATGCTCGATAGCGTTCGGCCGTTACTAGCCCTAGCGGTTTGTTGTCGATTTTTGCATTGAGGATTTTGTTGTCGCCGAAACGTTTACCGGCGCCTGCAGCCAATACGATAGCGGCACAGCGATTATCGTCGGCGCCTTGCTGCTCATCGCTCATTGCGGCATTTCAGCTCGTTCGGTTGCGATGCTCACACCATTACGCCGGGCGACGATCTCGGTCACTATCGATAAGGCAATCTCGGCGGCGTTGCGAGTATTCAAATCGATGCCTATAGGTCCGCGCATCAGCGCTAATGTCTCTTCGGATAGGTCGAAGTGTTCCGCTAATCGCGTGCGCCGCGCATTGTTAGTTCGTTTCGAACCCAAGGCGCCAACGTAGAAAGCCCCTGAATTGAGGGCTTCAAGAATCGCCAAATCGTCTATTTTTGGATCATGGGTCAAAGCCACGATCGCCGTTTGTTCATCACAATGGGCCGCGACGATAAAATCATCCGGCATTTCATCACTCACCGCGGTTTCGTCGTGAGGCCACGATTCGCGATAGTTTTCGCGCGGATCACAAACACTGACCGCGAAACCGAGCGAACTGGCGAATTGGTGCACGAATTGGCTTAATTCGCCCGCGCCAATAATCAGCATTCGCCACTCCGCTTCGAACAACACGTCAAAATATTCTTCGCCGAGTAGCGTTTGAGCATTTTGTCCAGCAGTGAGTAACTCAGTTTCACCTGAGACCAGATTGATTCGCCTAAGCACGCGTTCTCGATTTGCAATCTGCTTCAGTAAAACTTCAGCGGTGTTGTCAGTGAACAAGGGCTCAATCACCACCGTGAGGCGGCCACCACATGGCAAGCCGCGGGCGGCGGCAGCGGCAGCACTAACGCCGTAATTTTTTACTTCTACCTCTACTGGCGGTTTGTTTGCGAAAGCTTGCAGTAAATCATCCTCGATACAGCCACCAGATACCGATCCCATGAATTGGCCGGTTTCGCGACACCATGCGAGCATTGAACCTCGCGGCCGCGGCGACGAGCCCCAGGTGTGTGCAACTGTGACCAAGACCACATTAAAGCGTTGGCTTTGCCACTTGGAAATACTCTCCAAAACACTGATATCTAATTTATTCAATGACTTACAATACTCACGTTTTTGTCTCATCGCACTTTGCGTGCCATGTAGAGAAGATTTCGACCCCGCCAAAAACTCAAACCAACGCAAATGCGCCGACGGTCACAATTGTTAACCCCTCTCAGTGACCATGGTCACACTGGTTTACATTTTACATTGCCGCTGCCGATAGCCCACTTAATACTTTCCACACGGCAAAGTAATTTTAGTTTTTGGAAAAATTTCAAAGTGGAATCGGCAATGACGAACGTATCGAGACTCGTCTCTTCAAGGTCCTCCGATATTCTAAACGAATGTCGCGACCTCGCTTTGAAACAGCTCCCCGGTTCGCTGAAAGCTACGCTGGACCAAATTGACGATGCTCTATTCGAAATAGCGAACAAGGCCGATAATTCGAATCGTCAGAATCGATACTTCGACGCCATGCGCGAGTTGCGAATCAAACGTGACGAATTCGAAAAGGATTTTATCGATACCTTCGGCAACGAATTTCGCGAAGCCGTGTCGCCAAAAAGTACAGTAGACAATGACACAGGAAAAACACAAGAACCTTAACAAAATACCCACAACAAAAAAGATACGAAAGAGCAGAAAACTGCACAATAGAAAAACAAGAACCATAAGAAACTTACAATAAAAGACAAGGAGAAGAAGATACGACATAGTGAACATA
>JBCCFA010000077.1:0-12529 GCA_039029975.1 Pseudomonadota bacterium | reverse complement strand
GGGCGAGAACGGTAGGTCGACCGTGACTCTAGCGCGCTTGGAGAAGGAGACTTCGAGCAGGCGCACGACGTCACCAAGTTTTAACGATTCCGTTTTTAGCGTTCTGATAACGTCGGAAAAACTGTGTGGCTAATCACACGCGAAGCCGGCAAAATAACGACTCCCTCACGAAACGACAGCAGAATGTGACGTAGTTCCCTCAGGGCGAAGTTCGCATACCGACTCGGCTGATGACTAGAAGCAAGTTTTGGAAGTTCCACCTGGGGCCAGCGTCAAATCATCCAATGCCTGATTAATTTTCACCGCCAAAATTAAGTAGATTAGCCACCCCTTGGACAGGAGGTCGCCCGTTATGGACGCTTCAATTGACAAAGCCTATGTGGTGGCGCAACTCCAGCGCGCGAGTGATTTCGGACTGCTTAAAGAGGCTGTGTCGATCGTTGCTGGAGAACGGGCCGAGCACGCCAACGTGGATTGGCAAAGAATTCGCTTGCAGCTGGATAGAATACTGCCTGGGATAACGGAACCTCGGATCGGCGCTGCGAATGACAATCCACCAATATTTGGCTATCGCCAAACGGCGGGCTACCCGGTTTACCTTGGCGCCGTGAAAGTTCGCAAAACGACCGGCATTGAGACTTAGGTTCATCCGGTATTCATTGATGTCTTAGTACGATGGTGCCAAGGAGTAGGCCCATGTCTAAAAAACTTTCAAGTACTGAAACCTTCTCTCGCGGTGGTTTGTTCGCTGCGATTTTATTACTTTCTTTATCTCAAGGCGCAGCGGCGGGCATCTCGTTTAGCTATGGCTTCCCGGGATTTAATGTTGGCTACGGCCATCACGGTCATCACTATCATGGCCATTACGGTTACTCGCGGCCCTTTATTTCGCCGCGACACTATCGCGGTGGCTATGGTCGCTTCGGTTATCGACCTTACACTTACCGTCCGTATCGCCAGTTCAGACCGCGACGGTTCTATCGGCCGCATCGGTTTCATCGCCACCACCGGCGCTGGTAATTAAGCGTCCTACACGGCGTTATTTCGGTAAGGGTTTGTCAGAGGCAAATTTGTCCAACACGTTTTTGGTCATTCTAGATACGTTGTTTTTGTAGTTGTTGTGCGAGAGAGAACCCGGCCACGCGATCGAGCTAGTTGAAAATACCCCGCCGTCGTTGGAAGTGGGGTAGAACACGATGTCGGCACGGACTAAGGGGCTCTCATGTCCGCCCAATCCAGGATAATTAATCAGCAGCTCCTCGCAGACGACCAAATAAATATCGGTATGTTCTTCGGAAGACGCGAGTACATAAGTGCCTGGCGGTGTCCCGAGTAAGCGATCGGCGCGATCAAGCTCCAGTCCTGCCGCGCCGCCGCCGACTAAACCAAAGTCTCCAATTTTTTCGTCTTTACCAATGCCAGCCATGATCCATTGCACGGGTTTTTTAAAACTGTCGGGCTGGCGCTTGTAATACGACGATATATCGAACCCTTGTGCGGTGAAGCCGGTGCCGACGATTCGCTGCGGTGCGCGACCGTTGCGTCGCCACAAACCACCGTATTCGCCAGTGAAGGAATGATAGTACTCCCCGCTGCGTGCTTCCCATGCGCGGATGCCGTCCTCCGCTCTGCGCACTTCCATGATGCCTGGCTCAGATTGATGATAAGCGATGCGCCAATACCAGCCGTTGGCGCCGAGATACATGAGACGACCGCCTTGTTGTTGGTAGGCGTCCATCGCATCCCACATTTGTTTTGAGTGATACTCAGGGTGGGAGCTCGACAGCACAACGTTGTATTGTTCTAGTGCGGCGAGACCATCGTTGTGCAATTCTTCATCGGTAATCACGTCATACTTATAATCGTTTGCCTCTAACCAGTCGATGATGTGGGTGTCGGCATTGAATTGCCACAGGGTGGATCCGGTTGCACCAAGCCAGTGACGATACTTCGGTCGCATATTTAACACCGGCCGCAGACGTGACGAGTAACAAACGCCCGAACCGTCGCTGTGCACGTCGTAACAGCTTGAACCGTATTCCCGGTGCTCGTTGCGATATAAGTCTTGTTGACTATGTTCAACGAGTTTTCCGCCGAGTAGCTGGGCGACCGGCGAATCGGTACCCATGTGTTCGTTGGCGTAAGCCATATAGCTGGCGGTTGGCAACAGAAAGCAGATTTTGGCGGTGGCCTTACCGCGCGGTGGTAGAATCGCAAAAGGCACGTAGTCTTCATCTTCCATGTTGTCGCCGCACGTGATCCGAGCCGCGTATAAACCACTCTCAAGATGCTTAGGCACCGTTAGAGAAAAATCAACATCCCAGCCGGCATCGTGTAAATCGTCATCGTGAAAATGAATGGCGCCGTATTCTGACTGGGCGTGACGCCAACACATTTCATCGCCGGTCCAATTCCAGCCTGTCATACCGCGAACCGGCATATTGACGATAGTGCCATCAAGTTTGTTCGGTGATAAATCCGATACCTTGGTGCCCGTAATGTCGGCAGAAAAATCCCAAGCAGCTACAACATAAGGTTCCGATTTTGCGCCGGGTGATTTCAAGGCCTCCATCTCCGCTGAGCTTAGCGCTTTAGCGGCGAGCCGTGGACTGTCGACTTTGCCATTGAAGTGACCGGTGCAAACCGTGCGACCTTTGTCGTGGCGTTTGAACTCTGCGCCGATAGTGATAGGAGAATCGTTGGCGTCTATTTTGCCTATTTTCGATTTAAATGTTCGCGTGGCGCTATCCCGCGAGCCCACATGATTGTGCAATGCTTGCTGAACTAGCGTCACGGTCTTCTTACTTGCATTCCAACTAGCGGCTACAAAGTACCACTCGTGGGCGAGCAAGGATTTTCCAAGAGAGAATGTTTCACTTTTGGATTTTCCATTGCCAAGCGTTAACGACAATCCTTCGTTGTTTGCTTCAATTGAAAACGTTGCCCCAAGCTTTTTGCCGTGGTCCCATTTTGATATGAGCACCTGGCGACCTTTATCGGGCGTGGTGGGCCAGATAAATGCTTGAACCGTGAAGTCGTCGATGTTTGCCAAGCGCTCGTTTGAGGGTATTTCAACGAAAGAGCCAGCGTGAATGACTTGTTTGCGACCTTTGTATTCGCCGGTTGCATTAGTGCGGCAAACTTTTTCCTTGTATCCGGGGCCATCCGGATTCATGTCGCCGCAAATTAGTTTGACAATATCGGCGCGAAATTTCGGCGCCGCGCAGTTAACCATGAAGTTGATTGTTTCGCCTGGTGCAACGCTGACTTTGTCGGCGTAGGCGGTGATTTTCATTGTGCTCATCAGTGACGTCCCGTATGTATTCTTATCGCGAATTATTATTCGTTATTTAGTCTTTTAGAGACTCGCCAGTCATTGCTTTCCATCGTTTTTTGAACACATACCATTCGGCCGATTCGAGCGACGTGAAAATTTGTTTAAGTAGCTTGACTGGTTTGCCAGGGACGCCGGTCGTTTTTGCGAGTTGCCATTCGCGGTTCGGTTTCACTACTACTAGGCAGTATTTATCGGTTGTCGGTGTGGCACGCACTTTATTCAATAAGCGTTGCAGTTCGGGGCTGTGATGACCGATTGGGTTGTCACGAAATTCTTCGATGAGCGCTTGTGTAGATTGCTCGGGCTGTCGTTTAGCCGGCATATTATTCCCCCCTCATGTTGTTCTGCCTGTGGCAGCGGTATTTATTGTTCGGCCACTAGGTTAACCGCTCGAGTTGGCCGTGAAAAGGTTTTGTGTGGGTAAATTATCCTGCCGGTTTTATAGATTGCATGTCTGTGGTGTCAACTCTATGCTGTTCTCATTGCGGTGTTGCATGAACTAGTGCCAGCGGGTGGAAAAGATTGAGATGACAACATTCAAGGGCGCTTGCCCTCACGATTGTCCCGATATCTGCGCTTGGGTAGTGGCGGTTGAAAACGGTATCGCTAAATCGGTGACCGGCGACACGACCCATCCTTTCATTCAAGGCGCCCTGTGTTCTAAGTTAAAGCACTACGAGCAGCGCACTTACAGTTCCGATCGCGTGCTATACCCGCAGCGGTGTATTGGCAAAAAAGGTTCGGGTGAATTCGAACGAATTTCATGGGATACAGCGGCTCGAGAAATTGGCAATCATCTCAAACGCTGCGTAGATGAGAACGGTCCCTTGTCGATCATGCCGCATAACTTCGCCGGCACAATTGGTATGTTGAATCGCTACGCGGGTGAGCCGTTCTTCGCCCGCCTCGGCGCAACGGGTGTGCATAGAGACATTTGCGGTGCGGTGGCCGCTTAAGGGGTGGTTGATACCATTGGCACAACAGACGCCATGGCGCGACTCCGATTACCCGAGCGGTTTCTACCTCTTGCCGGCGGCGAATACCAAACGCCATCCGGAAAATGTGAGTTTTACTCCGATAGTGCAGCAAAGAAAGGGCGCGACCCGTTACCTAGTTTCGAGCAGAACAACTTAGACTCTAACTACCCATTAAAATTTTTGCGGCAAAATCTCCCCATTTTCTAAATTTGGAATACGTAAACTTAAAACAAAGTAGTAAAGAACCCACCGTGCCAATCATTAATATTAATCCTTTTGACGCCAGCGTACGGAATATTCAAGATGGCGAAAAAGTAAGAGTGTTTAACGCGCATGGTGATCTAACATTGGTTGCTGACGTAAACGATATAACCCGGCCCGGTGTACTCTCCATGCCGTTTGGGTGGTGACCGTTTAAGCTAGGAGATAATTCGCCGAATGCTTTAACGCCGGGCGATTTGTCATCTATTGGCATTGGCAGCAACGCGTTCGATGCGACGGTTGAGATCGAGCCATTGTGAGTTGTAATGAACCGGACGAAAATTAATGACCAGGATTATCTATGAAGAAATTATTTACATTGTTAGCAACACTTCTTTTTTCAAACAACTCGATAGCGCTTGAGGTCGGCGAGCTGGCACCAGATTTTTCACTACCCGGGTCGGACGGTAGTACCCACCAGCTTAGCCAGTATCGTGGCCAGGTGGTGGTACTTGCTTGGTTTCCGAAAGCGTTTACCGGCGGCTGAACAGTCGAGTGCAAATCGCTCCGTGAGAGCGACGCGGCAATTTCAAAGTTCAATGCGGCGCTGTTTATGGCAAGCAACGACGATATCGAAACCAACACCAAATTCGCCGAGAAAAACAACGCCACATTTCCGGTATTGAGCGATGAAAATAAAAGCGTGGCGGAGGCCTACGGTGTGAAGAGCATGATTGGCTACCCGAAGCGTTGGACCTTTTATATCGGCACCGATGGCACCATCCTAAAAATTGATAAAGAAGTGACACCGTTATCTGCTGGTAAAGATATTGCTGCCAACCTTGCTGAACTTAACGTCGACCAAAAATAGTACTCACGGAAGAGTGGCGCGTAACTGCAATATGAGGGCGTAAAATTGCCAACGATCTCAATAAACGGCCATACGATTCACTACATTACGAATCGGGAAATACCGGGCGATGTTGGCAAACGGGTCGTCTATATTCACGGTACGGGCTGCAACGGTCGCGTATTTGAACGCCATATCAATGCGATACCGGAGCACCATGCGCTCGCTTTAGATTTATCTGGCCACGGTGAATCTTCTGGTAGCGGCTATCGAGGTGTCGTGGATCACGCACATTGGGTTGCGTCCTTCATCCAATCGATGGACTGGGAACCATGCGTTGTTGCGGGGCATTCAATGGGCGGAGGTATCGCGATTGCACTGGCGATATATTTTCCGGAATTGGTAGAACGATTGCTGCTAATTGATACCGGCGCTCGTTTACGAGTTGCGCCGGCCGTGATCGATTACGCGAAGAGAATTGCCGCCGGTGGGGTGGACAAAGTGAACAATCGGCAAGGGTTTGCGGACGGGACCGCTGAGCGTACCATTAAAGACCTTCGCGCAATTAACGTTAACGAAAATCCCAACGTGACGCTAAAAGATTGGTACGCTGATGACAGCTGTGATTTTTTATCCCGTGTGGGTGACATAAAAATACCGAGCCTCGCGATTTGCGGCCGAGAAGATCAGCTCACACCGTTGAAATATCATGAATACCTGCGGGATAACATGCCCAACTGCAAGCTCGAGATTATAGATAATGCCGGCCATTGGCCCTTCGTTGAACAACCGCAGCACTTTGACGAGATAGTGAAAAAATTTCTGGCAAGCTAAGTTAAGATTTTATCGCTTAATGCTTTTGATCAAGAGATCTGCGATCGCATAATCGACTTCTTTAAACCAAGTGATTTCCGGGTATTGAGCCCCCGCGGCTTCAAAGCAAGTTAGAATGAAGTCTCGAGGATTACGACCCGTGCCGTCTCCCCCCATATGAAACGGTGTCGATGTTGCCGACAACCAAATATCGCGCAAGCGTCGGACTAAGTTTTTCTCCATGAACCGCGTCGCGCGGTCTGCCGCGATATCCGAAGAACCTTCAATCAACTTGGTGAGCGTAGTTGCCATGGCAGACAATTTAAAGGCCATTTTGCCGGCGGGATGTGGCATTCCCTCAAGAAGTTTTCCGGCCTTTTCGAAATGGAATCGTGCTTCTATGTAAATCTTTTTTTTATCTTCGCCTTGATCACCCAATTCTGATAGAGCCGACAAAATGTAATCTTTAAACGCGTCCTGAATCGAATCGCCTATTTCTGGTGCAGGCCTCCTGCGCAGGCCAAAATTCTGCACCATTTTGGTGAGATCGTGCGATGAAAAAAGTGTTTTGAGTTGGAATGCCTTGACCACAATATTTTTCTCAACGAGACTTGTTAGAGCATTGGTATGCTTAAAATACCACGCATTGATCATGCGTCAAAAGACCACTTTATCCTACTAACGAAACTTTAAATCACCGAGCGAGTTCGCCGTGAGATGTTTCAAAGGAGAAGTGCTATGACTCAGAAATACATTTACCGCGGTGTCACCTACACCAAAGAAAATGGCGTAATTACGCCCGTTAAGACAGACCGTTTTGCCAAGATTTATCGAGGCGCAACGTACTTCAAGCTGCCAAAGGTGAAGCACATTGTGGCGGATCTCACTTACCGAGGTTACCATTACGCGGGATAGTTATCCGTGAGTCAACGAAGCCGGGGTTCTGCCCCGGCTTTTTTATCTGTTCCGATACGCATTTTCTCCAACGGGTTTTCGCGTTACCTTATCGCGATGGTAGACAAAGACTATTCGCTTGAGACCTCACGCCAAGTCTTTATTGTTCAAGACAATCTATTCCGCGTTTGGGGTAAAGTTTATTTGAATGAAGAAACATCAAATATGGTTTTTGGTGACTTCGAAGCCATGCCAGACTTTCAATACTTAGCCAAACGATTTCAAGAATACGAGCAGGAAATAAGTCAGGCTAAAAATTTGGCTAACATGACCGAACTGAACGCGTGGATGGTAAAGCTTCGTCCCAAACTCGTGGACACAGAAGGAACTGAAATAGATCTGCTAACCGCACGCGTTTTGACTGCTGAAACGAGCGGCATGCTTCTATTTCAAGGACTGAAGCTTGATGGAGAAGACGAGGAGCATTGGCCCACGGGTTCGGGCGTTTGAACTGAGCTTTAGCCGAGCGTATTTTGAGCCGAGGGATAATCGTTAATCCCAAGTTCCTGACGATAATCTTCACTGTCATCAAGGATCATACTTTCCATGGGAATGCCGATGGCATTCGCGGCAGCGTCATTCATACTGAAATTGCCCGCTATTGCGGCCGCTTCGACCAATGCACCGCTGCCCATTTTTGCAACCAACTCTGCCCGTGTCTCGTTCAACGCCGCTAAATCGTTACCGACGCAGGCATCTGCAAAGTTCAACAATACCTGTCCGTTTTCCAAGCCCAAATCCAGCGCTCGATCGGTCATTGCCTTGAGGTTTGCTTGTAGGCCGTTTTTCGCGGTGCTCGCACGGAGCACCCAAACATGTGAGGTGGTTCAGTAAAAGCACTGATTGATTGCTGAGATTCTGCCGGCGACGATTTCGATTTCGGCTCTTGTAATATCCGAGTTGAAACTGAAGTCCAAATTCATAAAGTTTTGGATTTCTAAGTACTGCGCGGCGCCGAGCGCAATAAGTCCACGCGCTTCTTCAGGAACAAGACTTAATGATTTGTAGATAAACGGTGCCGCTTCGGCTTGATCGGTACCGTAGGTGTATATTGCGTCTTCACCGCCGGCAGCGCCGCCCGGTATCGTATCTGCCCAGGCACCTTCATGTGTCGCAGCCTTGGGACGTGTACGGCTGGGCTCTCCTGGTTGCAACGCGGGAAAAGGATGCGTTGGCACACCGATGCCGCGGCAAAAAATATCGGTGCTTAAACTCCGGGCGACAACGCCTACAGTCTCCACGTACTCGCAATCTGTGATCCCGGCGTCTAAGGTATCTTCGTAAAAATCCGCGGTGAGATGTTGTGTTTCAACCGCCACCTGTCGCGCCAGATCGCGGACGGCGCCGGGGAGCTTGCAGTAATCAGACGATTCGCCGTTAGCCTCCTGAACGCCCGCGGCGACCCGCGCGTCGCGTGCCTCAGCGACGATTTGCGCGCGCTGCTCGGCGTCGAACCAACGGCCGGGCGCGGTGAAGGATTCAAGTGTTGATTGATGGGCGTCCGCTATTGCTTGGCGGACCGGGTGTTTGGCATCTGCATAAAGAGTCATGCGCTTAAGTTACGCTTAAGCGCATGAGGAAGCAAGACGCTAAGTGGTCGATAGGTGAAACGCGGTTTAGCGTTTCATGAGCATGCCGAGTAAATCGTCAGCGACGCTGCCATCACCGTCCGAATCGAGGAAAGAAGTTAGCAAACTTTGACCAGCAGATTGTTGTTGACCGCCACCAAGTAATCCCGCGAGTGCACCACCGGCTCCTGAATTGGACTGCTTACTGAGTCCACCCATCACCATCGTTGCAACGACAGGCAGCATTTTCTTCAAGACAGACGAACTAACACCTGTTTGCTCAGCGGCGCGCGTCGCGACCTGGCGAGAAACGTCTTTACTGCCAAATAAGTGACCGAGGATTTTGTTACCGTCGTCAACCGTCGCTTGTTGGCTGACGTGCGAAGCGTCATCCAGGTAGCGTTGGTGATTTCCTTTAGTTAGCGCACCTATCAGGCCATCTAAGCCGCTTTGTTGACTCGTATTGCGTTTTACGCCAGCTGACAAAGCTGGAACCAGTTGGTTGAGGACCGAACTCGCTTGGTTAGCGTCCAATCCAAATTGCTTGGCCAGTTGACCAGCGACAGCGCCGCCTTGCGACTCAAGAATCGTTTTGAGTAGGCTCATTATTATCTTCTCCTGATAAGTGGGTGCTCTTTAGTCGAGCGGTATACGGATCTTCTGACCCGGATAAATTTTATCTGGATCTTCAATCACCTCTTTATTTGCTTCAAAGATCCGTGGGTACTGCATGGCATCGCCGTAATATTCTTTCGCGATTTTGCTCAAGCTGTCGCCGGATTGAATCACGTAGTATTCAACCTTGGGTGCATCCGGAATAACCGGTACTGTTTGCTTCGCAGGTTCGGCGGCCTCGGCTGGGGCTTCCATGATGATTTCGGGTGCTTCCGGTTCAGTCGATTTAGCAACCGTCATTCCCGAAGTGAAAACGTCGATAACGCCTTTAACATTGCCGGCCATCAACACTGTTTTTTCATAAGCTTCTGGTGATTCACATTCACCGCACAAGGCAACAATGCCGTCATCGTACTCCACTGTCAGATCTTTAACGCCAGGGTTATTGGCCTCGATGTGGGCTTTGATATTTTCTGCGGCGTCTTCGTCCTTGTTGAACAGGTTGCGACCGATGTCTTTTACAAATCCGAATAAACTCATATTGCTCCCCCGAAAAATGTTTGCGTAATTATTTAATCGTCTGAGATGAACGTCACCTTCATTTTAACCCGATACTCAGTCACTTCGCCTTTTTTACAAGTGACTTCCTGATCTTGTACCCAAGCGCCCGTGACGTTCCGCAGGGTTTTACTTGCCCGCTTAACACCTTTCTGTACGGCGTGTTCAAAACTCTTGCTTGAAGAAGATGAAATTTCTGTAACTCTTGCTAGTGACATAATAACCTCCAGATGTTGAATAGAAATTGACGCGCGGGAGCAACATAGCGCGCAGGTTCAGGATATCGCCCCGAACAGGCAGTCAACAATAAGATAACGCTAATAGCTAGCGCGGGGAAATAGCGCTAAATGGCTGCGCTTTTGGATGAGCTAAGGGAGCGCGTTGCTCACTAAAGGTTCGCGCTGGTGGCTCAGCAATGCGGAATTTAATGAATTCTCAAAGGCCGTTGTACAGGACCGGAGCAGCGATTAAACCGGGTTTTCTTGCCACCAACGATCGACGGAACGGTTCACTTCATCAGCTCGGAATCGAGCCACTTTGTTACTTGGCTCAAGTGCTTCGGTGTAGAAGAATTCCGGCAGTTCATCGTCTTCCACCGTGAATCCGGCCGCGCGGTTGAATTCAGCTTCGTTTTTGAGGGTTTCTCTACCCAGCTGGCGAAAAAATTCTGGTGCGAGTGAAGTGCCACAGGCATCGTTGATTGAATTCACAATCATTTCAATATTCTCATTAGTGACTGAGCGCCCGAACACACAAAGCCCCAGCGAATCTGCCGTTGCGCATAAGGTTTGCATTTCCATGCTCACGTCAACTAATTCGTCGATACCTTTATCCGTGCATTCATATTTGGCGGCATTTCCAGTCGTGTGATCGGCGCCTTGGGCCGTCACCATCATGGAAATTCCCGTGACCTCGATGACCCGCGGATCGTAGGCGCTAATTCCTTGCTTCTTGATCACAGGCGATCTTGCGACCTTATAATGCTCACCTACTCGCGCCGTACCTTGCGCCCACAGTTTTCCATTTTCAGAGCCGCTGCGGATTTCCTCGAGCGCACCGGTTAAAAATTCAACATCACCAAATTCGGCCAAACCGGCGTCGAGCAAGACCCCGAGCATGGCGCCAGTTTCGATGGTATCGACACCTAAATCATTCGCGGTGTTGTTGAGTCGTGCTAGATCGTCAGGATCGCTTAACCCGCAATTCGTTCCCATGAGACCTAAAGTCTCATACTCAACTGGTGAGGCGATTTCGTTTCCATCCTCGTCCGCATAAACATTCGAACATTCGATCATGCAGCCGGGCATACAAGCATGGGAAGTGGTGCCCCCACGTTCTGAATTTTGATGTCTGATGAATTCACCGCCCATCTTTAGCGGCCCATTTGTTGTATCGATTTGGCGGCCGGCGGTGAAATTATTCACCGGTAATCCGCCAACCTGGTTGGTATAGTCTGCCATCACGGCGGTACCGTAATCCTTGAGTACGTTTACCGCTTCGTCGGATCTGATCATTGCTCCGTATTCTTTAACGCCTTTCAAAACTTTTTTACGGTCGTGGAAGGTTGCCATTTTGTTTAAATCGCACACAATCGCTTTGACTTTCTTACTCCCCATCACGGCACCTACTGCGCCCCGCGCAGCGAGCCGGGTTGGACGCAGATCGGTATCGCTCATGGCGATGCCCGCGAGAAAGCCTTGATATTCACCAACCGGGCCGCATATCGCTAGACTGACTTTTTTGCCGTACTTTTCATGCAGCATTTCCGCGCATTCGAAATTGCCTTTGCCTACGTATTCGGTGCCTGATTCGAAAGTAATTGTGCCGTCTTTCTGTAAATAAATGACAATCCAGTCGTCTGCGGCGTTGTAAAGGGTGAATCCTGCGAGGTTAATTTGGCCTAGCGCCAGGCCGAACGAACCGCCAGCATTGGATTCTTTAACGCCCCCGGTTAGTGGACTTTTGCAACCGACGCTCGTGCGGTTCGCGTTAGACCAGTTACTGCCGGCGAATGGACCAACAGAAAAAATCAACGGGTTATCAGGACTAAGCGGATCAACTGTTGCCGCGTTCTCCTCAAGCAGGGTTTTAGCAATGAAATGTCTGCCGGCACGAGCGACTTGATCGCCGCTGAACTCTTCCTCGCGAACAGTTTGATCGCCAACATTAATGTGAAGATATTTACGCATGATTTTTCCAACCGAACTTAATTTACGACTATTATAAAGGCCTCCAGGCGAATCGCGAAAAATTCACGATATTACTGGCAAACTGCGGCAATAATAGGACTTATGCGGGCTCAGTTTGGGTCGCTGAGTGAGAATTCACTGGTGTCGAACTCTTTCGGCCTGACCGGCTTTTCATCTGATAAATCGCTGCCAACGGGATCAAGCGTGAACCCACTTAAGTCGTAATTCGGTGCTGCGACCTGTTCGGCTTCCACTAGGTTCACCCCCACTTCAGCCAGATTCAAATGTGTGGTGTCGAATTCAGCGGGTGGTGGTGGTGCATAATCGACAAGTGTCACGCCCACCTCGGCAACGCTTAAATTGGTGGGTGCTTCGGGTGGCGCTTGTTTCGGGGCGGGCCTTTCAGTAGGTATAACTTCTGGTGCTTTGGCTGCCGCGGTATCCGCCGCCTTCGCTTCAACCAGGTG
>JBCCFA010000076.1:0-12563 GCA_039029975.1 Pseudomonadota bacterium | reverse complement strand
TAACGAGCCTGGTACTTAGCCACAACGTTATAGGGAACGACGGCGTAGAATCGTTGGCGCGCTCCCTTGCGCATAACAACACATTGACGACTCTTGGATTACGGCACAATAGCACAAGAGCTTGGTGATTTTGCCCTATTGATCAATAGTGGGGTATCGAGAATCAAAGCGTTTGTCCTCAACGGAATATCGAGCTTGGCAATGATACTTGGCGCTTGCCTGGCTTGGGTTTTAGTTGACCACATTAATAAGGGATTGCCTTTTATTCTATCGTTCACGGCATCCGGCTTTATCTATATTGCGGTTGCAGATCTGATGCCGAGTTTACATCGCCGAGTGCGTTTTGGTGACACTGTCAATCAATTGGTTTTAATCTTCGCCGGCATTGTGCTTGTTTGGAGCTTTAATTTTTTGGAGTCAAGTTAGATTATGATCACCGGCATTGATAATTTGGAGATGAGTTCGTTACGAGCGCGGCAAGGCGAGAAGTGGTCGCATTATTCAAATGATGTGATTCCTGCGTGGGTCGCTGACATGGATTTCCAATTGGCGGCGCCCATCCGTGAAGCTATCGTTTCTCGTATCGAGCGTTTCGATTGCGGATATCCGGTTGCTGCTCGCGATACTGGGTTGCCTGAAATTTTCGTCGAACGAGTGGCAAAAAAATTCAATTGGCCGGTAAACGTATCTCAAGTCGATTTATTCAATGACGTAGTACAAGCTATTTACTTTGGATTATTGTCTTTATCGGATTCTAACGATGCGGTTTTAATTCAAACGCCAATTTATCCACCGTTTATATCCTCAATTGAGGAAACCGGTCGCCAGCTTGTTACCTCGCCTTTGGTTCAGGGTGTTGAAAAATATGAAATAGATTTTGATCACCTCGAGTCGCAGATCATCTCCGCAAAAGCCAAGCTGTTGCTATTTTGCAATCCGCACAACCCGTCCGGTAGGTGTTTTACCAAGACTGAATTGGAACGTCTTACAAATTTGGTGCTTGAGCACGATATGTACGTGATCTCGGATGAAATTCATGCCGATCTCGTGCTTGATGGATGCACTCATATACCGCTCGCTAGCCTAAGTAGTTCGATAGCGGAACGAACGGTTACCTTGATGTCTGCAAGCAAGACCTTCAATATGGCTGGCGTCTGCATGGCATTTGCGGTATTTGGTAGTGATGATCTTAAGCGTCGGTTTAAGAAAGTGCCCAGGCACTTGCGCGGTGCCGTTAGCGCTTTGAGTGTTGCTGGGGTCAGCGCTGCTTTTAATTCGGGAGAACCCTGGTTAAATGCAGTGCTTGAACGTTTACGAACAAATAGAGATCTTTTGTTCGAGCATATCAAAGAAAATTGGTCGGGGATCCGTTACCTCGGAAACGAAGCTACCTATCTGGCCTGGCTAGATTGCCGTCAACTACTTGCAGACCACAAAATCGAACAAACGGCTTATCAGTTTTTTCTCGAACACGCTCGAGTTGCACTGAGTGATGGCGCTAGATTTGGAGAACCGGGAATCGGTTTTGCACGCTTGAATTTTGCAACGTCAGCCAATATCTTGGAAGAAATCATTCAACGCATGGACAAGTCTTTACAGGCTCATTGTGCGTAAACCCATTTCAACAGTGCGTTTTGAATGGCGATACCTGCGCCGCGATGAATATTCGGATAGTTACCGAGCAGGGCGACGCTATAAATTTTGCCGCTTTTTGCCATCACATATCCAGCGATAGCGGCGACCCCGTCCAAGCGACCCGTTTTTAAATGCATCCGACCCATCTCGGGTCTGCCGACAAATCGTCTGCGTGTGGTTCCGTCGATGCCATTAATGGACAAGGACGACACATACTCTGGCATCAGTGGATGGGCAAAAGCATGGTGGAGTAGGTCGGTTAAGAATTCGGCCGAGACTCGACTACTCCGTGATAAGCCAGAACCATTGTCAATCACTACATCTGAGGTGTCGATGCCAGCCGAACTTAAGAATTCGAGCATCACTTCTGTACCTTGGGCGCGATTTAGTGGCGGTGGGTATTTCGTACCCGCGAGTGCGTAGACCAGTAGCCTCGCCATCACATTATTACTCCACTTGTTCAAGGGACGAATAATGTCGACGAGCGGGCGTGAATGCGTCACCGCGAATGGTGTTAACGTGGCAGGTACGCTCGCTGATTGGACGCCGCCAGTGATGGTTCCGCCCCAGTGTGCCCAATAGATCTCGAACATGCCGCGGGCGTAGCTTGGCGAATCCATTGCGGTGCGTTTGAGTATGTAACGTCCACAAAGGCTGGGAAACGAACCGGAAAAAATAACTTCATTTGTTGCGCCAGAAGGGCTTGGTTGCATTTTTATACCGCGGTTGTAGCCAGTGCAGCGACCTTTCTTTTGCTTGAGCCGATTAACAATTTTTAATCCTGGAATTTTTGGCTCCGCACTAATGTTGACGCGTTTACCATCTTTGTGCGGCGTGAAACTGAATTCGAATGCTTTGAAATTGACCAGCGTTGCTGTTGGTAACACGTTGTAGAGACGTAGGGGTTCGCCGTCAAAATCGCCCGGTTGGGCTGTGGGTAGGGCAAGGTGGCTGTTATCGATGATGAGATCGCCGTTGACTACAGTGAGGCCACTGTCTTTCAGTTCCCCCAGGTCGCGCCAAAATTCTTCCGTCACTAAATATGGGTTACCGTAGCCTTTGATATAAAGGTTCCCATTGAGGACACCTTTATCGATTCGGTTATCGATAAAGAATTCGGTCTTCCAACGATAGTTTGGTCCGAGCACAGCTAAGGCCGTGAAAGTGGTCACCAATTTCAAAGCCGACGCGGGGTTTCGTGCAATATTTGAGTTTACCGAAAGCAACGGGGACTTTTGGCCAATCTCGCGCACAACGATGCTGATTGCGCTGTCCGGGATCTTGTTTGCCGTGAGATGACCACTAACATCCGCGGGTACTTGAGTTGCCCCGGCGGTTGAACTTACAAGCCAGAGCAAAATCGAGAGTAAAAAAACAGGACGAATCATGTCACGACCCACAGCTCAGTTGCGCAAAATTAGATTTCGCTATTTGACGGCCCAAATTCATACCCGTTTGGACTGATTCTTTCCAAATAATTTTAGTTATCAAATTAATTGACAAATATACCGGTGGGCGTGGCAGCCTTCTTAAAATAATTCTTGCTGCGAGTTCTTATTATAAACTAACTGCGAGCTTTCGACGTTAAGATTGGGCGATAACCGGTGAGAAAATGTATCGTTTTCGTGCTGAATGTGTTTCACAGACCAGCCCCTTACGACTAAAAAATCAGCTATGAATTGCCTATGACAATGTACAACGTTGGCTTCCGCGCACATGAGACACACGCGGGTGTTATGCGCCAATTTCTCCAGCGCATCAATTTCCGCGCCAAACTCTGTGCTTTCCATATGCGCCGCATATGCCTTGAAGCTTGGGTTCGCGAGCGCGGAATGTCGTTTGCCGACTGGAGATTTGCGCATTCCGCCCATGGCTCTTCCAAACCAGTGATAGTCAATTTCGTGAACGCCTAAGCGGGTCCGCAAATTCTCTTTATCGAAATGAGGATGTCGAGAAGATTTCGGATAGGAGCGCACGTCTACGATGGCGCCGATAGCACTGTTTGAAATTTGCGCGAGAAAACTCTCGATCGAACGATTGCTATGACCAATCGTGAATATCTCCGAATTCACTTCAGATCAGTTCGAGCTAAGTATCGAGCGAGATGATTGCTGACAAATTCGTCGAAATCCCATTCGTCATCACTCAATAGATGTCGATACGCGGGTCTCACTATATAAGTTTCCGCGACTGTATTTTCCCCTTTCGGCGTTTGCACCCGCACTTCCTTGCGCTCGTAAACGTAGCTTTCGTATTTATCCAATTGCGGCCAAAATTGAGGTGGAATGTCCGCATATAGCAGGCCCTCGACACAATCTCCAGCATTGGCTGGCATGATTCCCGGATAACATTGCCCCTCAAAGCTGAATCGTCGAAAGCCGCGTAGTTTTGCAGCGGATGAACTTGCTTTTAAGTTCGTGATCAACTGAAAAACCTGTGGCGCCATCAGGGTGCCGTAGGCGAATAGATCTGCCATTACACGCCGCTTATTGTCAGCGCGTTCATAAGTAGGGAATTACCCTAAATGACCCCGTCCGCATGAAGCGCTTCAGTGTCGTCTGCCGAATATCCAAGTAAGTCACGAAAAATTTCACCGTTGTGCGAACCGACACCCGGACCAGACCATTCCGTGTTGCCTGGCGTGTCATTGAGGCGAGGCACGATGGCGGGAATGTGTAGCGGTTCGCCGTTGATTGTAATTTCTTCTAATAGCTCGCGAGCCTTGTACTGTGGATCTTCGAACATATCCGCGACGCTGAAAATTGGGCCGGCCGCAACGCCTGCGTCGTCGAGTTTGCTGAGGGCCTCGCCGCTCGTCAATGTGCTTGTCCACTCGGCGACCTTGCCGTCGATTTCGGCCTGATGTTCTACTCGGTTAGCATTGCCTTGAAAGCGCGGATCTTCTGCCATTTCCGACACGCCCATCGCTTCTGACAAACGTTTGAACATGGATTCGGTATTGGCACCAATAACAATGAGTTTGTCGTCGCCACAACGATAGGTATTTGACGGCACGATGCCAGTTAAAGTTGAGCCAGACGGTTCTCGAATTAATCCCGCGCCGCTGTATTCCGGCACCACGGCCTCAAGAAGATTAAAGATCGACTCAAAAATTGATACATCGACAACTTGCCCACCGCCGTCTTGGCGTTCCCGATTAATGTAAGCAAGTAAAATCCCCATCGCTGCATGCATTCCGGCCAAAGTATCTCCAATACTCAAGTTCGGGCGTACCGGCGGATCACCCGGGAATCCGTTGACATATCTGAACCCCCCAAATCCCTCGCATACGGAGGCAAATCCAGGCTTTTTCGCGTACGGGCCCGTTTGCCCATAGCCAGATATTCGGGTGTAAATTAATCCCGGATTGGTTTGTTTGAACACGTCAGGACCTAAGCCCCATTTTTCCATCACGCCGGGTTTGAAGTTCTCAATGAGTACATCAGATTTATTAATCAGTTCGGCGAGAATTTGCCGGCCTTTGTCGGCTTTAAGATCCAAGGTGACGCATTTTTTGTTGCGCGCCAGGCTATGCCACCAGAGCGAGGTGTCGTCTTTAACGGCACGCCATTTACGAATCGGATCGCCAGTTTCTGGCGGCTCGATTTTTATGATTTCCGCGCCGAAGTAACCAAGCAGCGTGCCCGCCCAAGGTCCGGCCAATAATTGTCCCACTTCAACGACTCTAATCCCTTCTAAGGGTTTACGGCTATCTGCGTTCATTAACTGGTGTCTACCATATTGCGATGCTGCGTATTTTCCGTGTTGTTGTCCTTGCGGTCCAGGTCTTACGCTAATTTTCTTGCCTCTTGGGAGGTTAGAGAGATTTTTGCATTATTCGATAAAACCAATGAGCGATTAACAATCCAGTCGCATTGGCGGCGAGATCGGCCAGTGAACCACTACGATAGGACAACTGATGTTGAATTAATTCGATTAACCCGCCATAGCAAAAAATTACGCCGATTACGGACCAATGCTTAATGGGCGCCATTAATTGAGCAAACCAAAACCCCAGGCAGGCATAGGCAAGGGCATGAATAATTTTATCGGCGCCCGGAAATGATGGGCTGTCGTGCAAATCCGCCGAGACAACGGACCCTGCGAAAATTGCGATAAGTAGAAGGTATCCAACGACCCAATGTGTCGGTCGATTGACAAAAATGAATGGGACTAAGGCTTCTTCCGAGTGACGACGTATAAATTTTGAGAACATGCAGAAATCTAGGGTTGCGGCCGATATAGAATCATGTTTTGCAGATTTTATACCGATATGCTTAAAGTGGTGCCTGTGATCACGGCATTGCTTGGCGCTTGCCCTGACGCGATATATGCCGATGATTTCAAAGCCGCTGTGAAAGCCTATAAGCAGGCTGAATTTGGCACCGCCATGGGAATTTTCCGGCAACTTGCTGAGACTGGTGACAAGCGCGCTCAGTTTGCCTTAGGCCTGCTTTTTGACAACGGGGAAGGCGTGGAAGCCGACTATGCGGCGGCCGCGCATTGGTACGAGTTAAGTGCCACCCAGGGGTATGCTAAGGCGCAGTTCAATCTGGCATTGCTTTATGAACAAGGGCGAGGCGTTGAACAGAATAATGAAACGGCAAGCAACCTGTTTTTGCGTGCGGCTGAAGTCGGCAACGTTGATGCCATTGAAAAAGTGCTGGCGTTGGCCAGCCGTGCCGATCCGGTCGGACACTACCGACTAGGACGGTTATATCTGCGGGGCAACGGTATCGAACGTAATGAACAAAAAGCCTTCAACGAAATTAAAATTGCGGCCGAGGCTGGGCTCGCAAAAGCGCAATTTGCACTTGGTGTACTTCACGAAACAGGCCGAGGTGTTGTCCCCTCCTACACGGAGGCGGCCCGCTGGTATCAACATGCCATTCAATCTGGTTCCGCAGAAGCTAATTTCAATTTGGCACGTCTTTATCGATTAGGTAGCGGCGTACCGAGAGATATAGAACGCGCTAAAGAACACTATATAACGGCGGCGGAATTGGATGTGATCGAAGCGCAGTTATCTCTAGGGATGCTGTTCGAGGCTGGGCAAAATTGGCCGCGCGATATCGACCAATCGGTGTATTGGTATCGCAAAGCAGCTCGCTTTGGGAACGTCCCTGCGCAAATTAACTTAGGCTATCTCTATGCGGAAGGTAAAGGTGTGGCGAGAGATTTGATCGAAGCCTACTGCTGGTATGCAATGGCTGCCGAGTTAAACCATCCCGTGGCGATTACGAATCTAGAAATCATCAGCAGTGAATTAACCAAATCGGAAATCGCGACCGCCAAAGAAAAATTTGCCTATCGCAAGCAACAAGGCCTCGCAAGTAAAAGCTGAGATTTTAGTCCAGCCTTGTGTCTAGATGGTGGGCTTGATCAGTAAACTGAGTGCAATACCAATAAACACCACACCACCGTACCAATTATTATTCATAAACGCCTGAAAGCACTTCGAAGGTTCGCGCGTTTTTGTGAGTTTATGCTGGTACACAGCGAGTGCAAAACAGGCGATGAGTGACAGCCAGTATGGATAGCCGAAACTTAGCTCGGTACCAATCAAAATCAGGTTTATTAGCATTAAACCTTGAAACGCGGCGACGAATTTATAGTCCAAATCGCCGAAAAGTATGGCGGTAGATTTAATCCCGAGCTTTAAATCATCTTCTCGATCGACCATCGCGTACTGCGTGTCATAAATCAAAGCCCATGTCACAGTAGCGGTAAACACAAGCCAGCAGATTGGCGGTAAAGCGTCAGTTTGTGCGGCGAAGGCCATGGGCACCGCCCACCCAAATGCGGCTCCTAGGTAGACTTGTGGAAAAAAAGTATATCTTTTCATGAAAGGATAAATGATAGCCAAGCCGGCACCGGCCAATGCCAGTTTGATCGTTAGAATATTCTGCGTAAGAACCAGTAGCGCGGCCGCGCTGAGCAAAACCACAAACAAGGCGAGTGCTTCTTTCGCACTGACCTCTCCTGTCGCGAGGGGTCGATCCGCAGTCCTTTTGACGTGGCCATCGAAATTTCGGTCGGCATAATCGTTGATAACGCATCCTGCCGAACGCATCAAAATGGTGCCGAAAAGAAATACGGCGAGGATATCGAGGTCTGGCGTGCCGTCGCCAGCAATCCATAAAGCCCACAACACAGGCCAGAGCAGTAAGAATATGCCAATAGGGCGATGCAGACGCATCAACCGTCCGTACGCCGCAAGCGCACTTGATGATTCTTCCGGCGGCGCTCCCCCAAATTGTGCACTAGACATTAGACATTGCCATATTCAACTCGGTTAGTTAACCAGCGCTCTATCAATTGGCGAGCAGCGATTTCGTCTTTGGCGCTCATTTGCTCTGCCACGTTGGAGATGGCCGGTAGCAGCGGTCGATCGCGGGCAATATCAGCAACTTTAAAATCTGCCGCGCCAGTTTGCCGGGTGCCTAGCACTTCGCCAGGACCCCGCAGTTCTAAATCTCTCTCAGCAATAACAAATCCATCGGTGGTATCGCGCACGCATTCTAAACGGGCTTTTGCAATTTGCCCAAGCGGCGGCTTGTAAATGAGTAAACAATCGGATTGAGTGGCGCCTCGACCGACCCGGCCTCGCAGCTGATGAATTTGAGACAAGCCTAATCGCTCTGCGTTGTCGATAACCATAAGGCTCGCATTAGGCACGTCTACCCCCACCTCGATGACGGTTGTGGCAACGAGTAAATCTAAATCGCCCGCGGAAAACAACCCCATGATTTCATCTTTTTCTGAATCGGCTAGTCGTCCGTGAATCAAGCCGATCCGCAGTTGCGGTAGCGCAAGTTTCAGGTCCTCGAGCGTTTCGGTGGCGGCTTGCGCCTCGAGCACATCGGATTCATCGATGAGCGGACACACCCAGTATGCCTGGCGTCCTGATTCGCAGGCGACGCCGATTCGTTGTACAACCTGGTCTCGTTTGGTGTTTGCTAGCACGACTGTATTTACCGGTGTCCGTGAGGGCGGCAGTTCGTCGATCACAGAGACATCTAAGTCCGCGTAAGCGGTCATTGCTAATGTTCGCGGTATCGGCGTTGCAGTCATAATAAGTTGGTGAGGCGTAATATTTGCCGAGCGCCCTTTATCGCGCAACGCCAAACGTTGGTCGACCCCGAAGCGGTGTTGTTCGTCCACCATAATCATGCCAAGGCGTGGATAATTCACGCCCTCTTGAAATAATGCATGGGTGCCGATAATTACCTGAGCGCCGCCTTCAGATATTTGCTCAATTGTCTCGCGCTTGGCTTTTGCTTTGAGTTTACCTGTTAATCGCAGCACTGAAATTTCCAGATCGCTAAACCAACGTTGAAAATTACGATAATGCTGTTCGGCCAACAAATCGGTTGGTGCCATTAGGCAAACCTGAGCTTGCATCGCTAGAGGACCGATGGCGGCAACTGCCGCCACTGCAGTTTTGCCTGAACCAACATCCCCTTGCAATAATCGCAGCATAGGGGTGGTTTCTCCGAGGTCATTTTGTATTTCTTCTATCACCCGCTGTTGGGCCTTGGTTAGGGAAAAACCGAAGTTTTTGAGGAGGCTCTGCGTAAAATCGGCATTGTGCTCAAAAGCAATGCCGTCGGCGCTGCGGACTTGTTGACGCGCAATCCTTAAACTCAATTGATGGGCCAGCAACTCCTCGAACGCTAGTCGCTTTTGCGCAATATGGGAGCCTTCGAGTATTTGTTCTAAGTTGGTGTCAGCGGGCGGGCGGTGTAGTAATTGAAGCGCATCCTGTGTGTTTGGGAAGCCATATTTTTCGATGATGTTGTTCGGTAAAAGCTCTTCGAGATCGTTACACGTGGCAAGAACCTGCAAAGCTTGGTCGGAGAGTTTTCGCAAACGCGCCTGTTGTAGACCTTCGGTTAGCGGATATATTGGTGTTAACGTATTATCAAGCGGCGGCGGGTTGAGTTCGTCAATTTGATGACATTCCGGATGGGCCATTTCTAACGCTTTTGCGCCCCTGCGAACATGACCATAACAGCGGAATAAGCGACCCGATTGAAATCTATTCTGTTGTGATTTACTGAAGTGGAAAAATCTTAGATGAACCATCCCCGTTTCATCAGCGAGCTTTACCAGCAACGAACGACGACGACCGTATTGCACGGAAACATTTTATACGTGCCCCTCTATGACGACATCTGTATTAAGCATTAATCGATTAATCGCAGTTAGCTTTGTCCTGTCTTGATACCTGCTAGGCAAATGGAAAAGAAGATCGCGAATCGTAAAAAGATGCAATTTGCCCAGATGTGCTTTTATCGCCGGGCCGACGCCCGACAATTTTTCAAGCGGATCGGAGAGCAAGAGCTTTGTGTTCATCGAATTTGCTTAACAAGATTAAAAGCAATACTTGATGGCCACAAGTTGACGCAACCCTCGGCCAAGGTGGATTATTTCTGTTTACGGTGCCCGCGAGCCACCCGCACAACGGTGCGAATGTTGCGAACCTTTCGGATCACGTCTGCGATGTGTTTTCGATCTTTAACCGATATGAGTAGACGCATGTGCGAATGTTTGTCATCCCGTTCACTGAACTCTACTTCTTCAATATTTGCGCCCTCGTCGGCAACTGCAGCGGCGATAGTTGCCAACACGCCGCGTTGGTTTACGACATCCAACGCAAGTTCGCCGTGAAACTCTTGATCGATATTACGCGCCCACTCCACGTCTACCCAATCTTTTTTGGCGCCTCGATTTTCTACTACGTTAGGGCAGGAAGGTTGGTGAATAACGATACCCCTGCCGGCAGTGAGAAGACCGATAATGGGGTCGCCGGGAATAGGGAAACAACATTTAGGAAAGTTAACTACCATGCCTTCGGTACCATGAATCGCTAATGGTTTTGCTGCACCGGCACGTCGGAATGGGCGTACAAATCGACGACGCGGTTTCGGATCATCGGTATTATTGGTTAGGGTTCTTGCTACGAACGCAGCAGGTCTATTCCCTAAGCCAATTTCGATCAGCAGGTCATCGAGGATATTTAATTCAAAACTCTCTAGTGTTCTTTCGAGCAACGTCGGATCGAGATCGCTGATCACAGTGCCAAAGTGCTCTAATTCGCGTTCGAGCATGCGCTCGCCCAAGGCGCGGGCTTCGTCGGTGCGTAAATTTTTCAAGAAGTTTCTAATCGAGGCGCGGGCTTTGCCGGTAATGGCAAACGTTAGCCACGCAGGATTGGGACGTGCGCCAGGAGCGGTGATAATTTCAACAGTTTGGCCATTCTCCAAGGGCGTCCTCAGCGGCGATAGGCGATGATTAATTCGGCAGGCAACGCAGGTATCGCCAATGTCTGAGTGAATCGCGTAGGCTAGATCGACGGCTGTGGCGCCGCGCGGCAATTCTAAGATATCGCCTTTTGGCGTGAACACATAAACTTCGTCGGGAAATAAGTCGACTTTGACGTTCTCTAAAAATTCTTGAGAATCTCCCGCCTGCTGATGCATTTCCAACACGCCCCGCAACCATTCTCGGGCCCTTTTATGCGCGCTCTTTACCGCCACGCCGTCATCTGTTTTGTATAGCCAATGAGCGGCAATGCCGGCTTCCGCAACCTGATCCATTTCGTTAGTGCGAATTTGAACTTCGATAGGGACTCCAAACGGCCCGAAAAGCACCGTGTGCAAGGATTGATAACCATTGGCTTTGGGAATAGCGATGTAATCCTTAAATTTGCCAGGGACTGGCTTATACAATCCATGTATAACACCTAACACGCGGTAGCAAGTATCAACGGAATCGACGATGATCCGAAACGCGTACACGTCGTTGACATCGGAAAACGATAGCGTTTTCTCCAACATTTTTTGATAGATGCTGTATAAATGTTTTTCTCTACCGAGTACGTGCGCGACAAGTTCCTCTTGTCGCAAATGATGCTTGATTCGATTTTGTATCTTTGTGATGACTTCTTTGCGATTGCCACGAATTTGCTGCATTTTTTCCGCGATCACGCGGTAGCGCAATGGATAAAGCGTGGCGAAGCCAAGCTCCTCAAGCTCCAATCGAATTGAATTGATTCCAAGCCGCTGCGCGATTGGCGCGTAGATTTCTAAGGTTTCGCGCGCAATGCGTCGACGCTTCTCAGGTTTCAATGCGCTCATAGTGCGCATGTTGTGCAATCGATCAGCCAATTTGACTAGGATGACTCTAATGTCATCGGCCATCGCCATTAGCATTTTTTGAAAATTTTGGGCTTGTTTTTCTGCTTGCGATTCGAATTCTATTTGCGTGAGTTTACTTAGACCGTCAACGATATCGGCAACCTCCAAACCGAATTCATTGGCGAGTTTGTCTTTTTCAATCTCAGTATCCTCGATTACATCATGGAGCATGGCGGCCACTAAGGTGTCGCAATCCATATGCATGTCGGTGAGGATGTTGGCAACTTCCAACGGGTGTTGGATATAAGGTTCGCCGCTTAAGCGCATTTGTCCGGAGTGCGCCACGGCGCCGAACTCAAATGCTTGGCGCACGCGGTCAACCTGCTCGTCAGGCAAATAGGTACCTGCACGAGCGCACAGATCGTCTATTGCGAGGGTTTCGGTTTCAGCATGCACTTTTGTGCGCTACCGAGGGCTATACATTGCGGACGCGAGGACACGTCCAGTGGGCCCAACTCGCATCACGGCCGAGTTGAGAACAGGGAGAAACTTATATCGGGTCGGTGGGCGGTTGCTCAAGGGCCGCGAATTCAGCTGCGAGTTCGAATTCTTCTGCAGCGCGTTCTTTCGCTTCGATTTCATCGAGCACCTCAGGGTTCATAACGCCTGCAGCAATTTCTCGAAGTGCAACTACCGTCGTTTTGTCGTTATCTTCCTCAACTAATGCTTGACCACCCATAGCGAGTTGGCGTGCGCGCCGCGCGGCAGTCAAAACTAGGTCGAATC
>JBCCFA010000075.1:0-12612 GCA_039029975.1 Pseudomonadota bacterium | reverse complement strand
TGGCGCTTTGCATGATGTGCTGCAGGTATTTGATCAAGCCCAAATTAGTATGACCCGGATCGAGTCGCGGCCGTTGCGCCAGGGGAAATGGGAATATATGTTTTTCATTGATGTCGAAGGTCACCTTGAGGAAGAGCCGCTAAAAAATGTCGCGTCATTGCTTGAAGAGCGAACCGGTTTATTGCGGGTGCTTGGTTCGTATCCTCGTGCCTTATCTCCTGCTAAACATGTCACAGCGAACCGTTAAGGGCAAATCGTCATGTCATATTGGTCCCTAGGGTTGAGGACGCCTGCTCATGATTAATCGCCTCGCGATCATTGGCGTCGGCTTGATTGGTGGCTCTTTATCTCGATCGTTGCACCAACATGCATATGTTAGGGAAGTTGTTGGCTGTGGACGAGGCAAGGCCAATCTTGAGGCCGCCGTAAAACTCGGCGTCATCGACAATTACACGCATGATCCAGCGGAAGCCGTCGCAGAAGCCGACATTGTTGTGGTGGCAACTAATCTTCGAACAATTCCGGATATTTTTCAGGCTATTGCCCCCGCGCTTAGCGAAACGGCGTTAATCACGGATGTCGGTAGTGCCAAATCGCGAGTTATCGAAGCGGCGGAACAACATTTGGGAGAGGCGTTTGCGCGGTTTGTGCCGGGGCACCCTATTGCAGGCACCGAAAGAAGCGGCGTAGAAGCGTCTTTCGCCGAGCTTTACATCGACCATCGTGTGATTCTCACGCCTACCACTGCGAACCGAAAACAGGATATCGACACGATATCTGCCATGTGGACGAAAACCGGCGCCATTGTGAATTTGATGGACGCCGTTTTGCATGATGAAGTCCTTGCGGCCACCAGCCATTTACCTCACATGGTTGCGTTCGCATTAGTCGATTGTTTAGCGTCAATGGAGGCAAGTACGGAAATTTTTGATTTTGCCGCAGGTGGATTTCGAGATTTCACCCGCATCGCATCAAGCAATCCGCCGATGTGGCGCGATATAGCGCTGGAGAACCGGGCAGCGCTGTTGCGACAGTTAGAGGCATTCGAAGAGACGCTAGCCGCGCTGAAGTCTTCATTGCAGAACGAAGATGAGGAATCCATGCTTGCACTTTTCGAGCGCGCCAAATCTGCTCGTGACGCGATAGACCCCAATCAATGAAACAAGGCGACCCGGCAAACAAGTCCCTAAGCAACAAGACGCAAAGCGCATAACCCTGATTGCGGCAATTACAGAACACTCTCCTTTAAAGACATCCCAAGCCAATAATTAATTGAACGCGATACCAGACAAAATCCTAGTCGAGCCTGGTGGCAGTATCACCGGAGAAATATCGGTGCCTGGTGATAAGTCGATTTCCCACCGTGCCGTGATGTTCTCCGCGCTAGCCACGGGGACGTCGACTATTGTTGATTGTTTAATGGGTGAAGACGTTCAAAGTACGATGGCCGCGTTCAGGGCAATGGGTGCGACTATCTTGCAAGACGCCACCGGTCGCATCACGGTGACAGGAGTTGGTATAACCGGTTTGCAAGCGCCACAAGAGACCTTGGATATGGGTAATTCCGGTACTTCTATGCGTTTGTTATGCGGCATTCTTGCCGGTAGTGGGGTCGGCGCAACGCTGTCGGGCGACGCCTCACTCAGCAAACGTCCGATGCAACGGGTAATAGACCCACTCACGACGATGGGGGCAAACATCGTAAGCCGCGATGGTCGGCCGCCGCTCAAGGTGGCTGCACACAATTCGTTAAAGGGTATCCATTACGACATGCCGGTTGCGAGTGCTCAAGTTAAGTCTGCGGTACTACTTGCCGGATTGTTTGCTGATGGCATGACCTCAGTAACCGAACCGGCGGTTACCCGCGATCACACGGAACGCATGTTGCGCGCCTATGGCGTGAGTGTTCAAACAGACGGGGCCGAACGACTAATAGAAGGAGGGCAGCAGCTCACAGCGACCGATGTCGTCGTGCCGGCAGATATTTCTGCCGCAGCATTCTTTTTAGTCGGCGCGGCGATATGCCCCGGCGCCGAGCTCGTTTTAAAAAAGGTGGGAATCAACCCGACCCGTACAGGTGTAATCGATATCTTGAAGCTGATGGGTGCAGAAATTGAGTTACTAAATCAATCGGATATTGGCGACGAACCTATTGCCGACATCCGCATAAGCGGTCGCGAATTAAACGGCATCGATGTACCCGAAGAACTTGTTCCGCTGGCAATTGACGAATTCCCCGCGATTTTTGTCGCTGCGGCTGCTGCATCTGGTACGACAACGATCACTGGCGCGGCTGAATTACGGGTCAAGGAAAGCGATCGAATTGCTGTCATGGCCGACGGCTTACAAACCCTTGGGGTAGCGGCAAGGGCAACTGCAGATGGTATGGTCATTGAGGGCCAGACTGATTTTTCTGGGGGTACGATTGACAGTCACGGCGACCATCGAATCGCCATGGCATTCGCGATCGCTGGCATTCGCGCTCGAGAACCGATAACGCTAACCGGATGTGGCGCAATCGCAACATCTTTTCCAAATTTCGTTGAACTCGCCAACCACTGTGGGATGCATTTGAGCACACAAGTGCCGGGTTAGTTAATTGTTGAACAACATGCCCAACATTCCTGTTGTCACCGTGGACGGACCAAGCGGGACCGGTAAAGGGACCTTAGCGACACGCCTAAAAAACCATTTGAATTGGCACTTACTTGATAGTGGCGCGCTCTATCGAAGTCTCGGTCTGGCTGCAGTGAGATCATCTATCCCTCTGAATAACGAAGAAAAATTAGGGGAGCTCGCAGCGGAGCTAGCACTACGTTTCGAAGCGGAAGACAACGGCGTACAGGTGTATTTGAATAACGACGACATCACTCACACTATCCGTACTGAAGAAGTCGGCGGATATGCCTCGCAAGTGGCAGCAATTCCGCTAGTACGCGAGAAATTGCTGCAACGGCAGCGAGACTTTCGCCAATTACCAGGACTGGTTGCTGACGGTCGAGATATGGGGACGGTGGTCTTTCCTGACGCGGTGCTCAAAATTTATCTCACGGCAAGTCCCGAGGAACGTGCCCAAAGACGTTATAAGCAGTTGAAGCAGAAAGGAATTAGTGTTACGCTCGCGCGGCTTTTGGATGACATATGCGACCGAGATCAGCGTGATGAGCGCCGACCGGTGTCTCCTTTGCGACCTGCGCCCGACGCGATCTTACTCGATACAACATCGATTGATATTGATGAAGTCGAGCTCACTGTTTTGGCGTTGATGAAAGAACGGGGTGTCGTTGCCTAAGCGCGACGGTGCATTTTTTTAATTTCTAGCGTTGGCTAGAACACAACTGAATTTCGGCCATCCGTCGCTTTTGCGCGACAACTGCTGAAATTACTAACCTTACAAAGAACTAAATATGTCGGAGAGTTTCGCAGAATTATTTGAGCAAAGCCAAGTTGAAGCCAAAATGCGCCCCGGGACTATCGTCTCTGGGACCGTCGTTGAAGTGCGCGCTGACTTTATCGTTGTTAACGCTGGATTGAAGTCAGAGGGGGTAATTCCCGTTGAGCAATTTCGCAACGCCGAAGGCGAAGTGGAGGTCACCGTTGGCGACGAAGTAGACGTTGCGTTAGACGCGGTCGAGGACGGCTACGGTGAAACCAGGCTCTCAAGGGAAAAGGCCAAGCGCGCGAAAGCTTGGGAAGAGCTCGAACAAGCCTGCGAAGACAATGAAACAGTCACTGGGATCATCAGTGACAAAGTGAAAGGCGGTTTTACCGTTGAAATTAGCACGATCAGAGCATTCTTGCCCGGCTCTTTAGTTGATGTCAGACCCGTTCGAGACACCAGCTATCTCGAAGGTAAGCCCCTCGAATTCAAAGTTATCAAAGTTGATAAGCGTCGCAACAATGTCGTTGTTTCGCGGCGTGCGGTCGTTGAAATTGAAAATAGCGCCGAACGCGAAGCATTACTCGACAACCTTAGTGAAGGTGCTTCGGTGAAAGGTTTGGTCAAAAACCTTACCGACTACGGTGCGTTCATCGACTTGGGCGGAATTGACGGCCTACTGCATATCACCGATATGGCTTGGCGACGCGTCAAACATCCTGCCGAAGTCGTTAACATTGGCGACGAAATTGAAGTTAAAGTCCTCAAGTTTGACCGCGAGCGAACGCGTGTGTCTTTAGGCTTAAAACAGCTCGGCGAAGATCCGTGGGTGGATATCGCTCGACGTTATCCAGAAGGGGCACGTTTGTTCGGTAAAGTGACCAACATCGCCGACTACGGTTGTTTCGTCGAAATCGAAGAAGGCGTGGAAGGTTTAGTGCACGTCTCTGAAATGGATTGGACGAATAAAAACGTTCATCCTTCGAAAGTAGTGCACCTAGGTCAAGAAACGGAAGTTGTGGTGCTCGACATTGACGAGGAAAGACGACGGATTTCTCTCGGCATGAAACAATGCAAACCAAACCCTTGGGAAGAGTTTGCCGCAACCCATAACAAGAACGATCGCGTTGCAGGTACCATTAAGTCGATTACTGATTTCGGAGTGTTCATCGGCTTGGATGGCGGTATCGACGGTCTGGTGCACCTATCCGACTTGTCGTGGGATTTGCCGGGCGAGGAAGCCGTACGTAACTATAAGAAAGGCGATGAGTTAGAGACCGTGGTATTGGCAGTTGACGCGGAACGCGAGCGAATTTCTTTGGGCGTAAAACAGCTCACTGACGACGCATTCTCGGCCTACTGCGCGACTAACCCGAAAGGGGCAATCGTAACAGGCAAAATCGTGGAATTGGACGCTAAGTCCGCCACTGTGGAGCTTGCGGAAGGGGTCGATGGCGTTATTCGCGCATCGGAGCTATCGATTGATGAAGTCGATGATGCTCGGAAAATACTGAAGGAAGATGACGATCTGGAAGCAATGATCGTGGGTGTGGATCGCAAACGACGAGTGATCAATCTATCTGTCAAGGCGAAGGAAAGCAAAGACGAAGCCGCCGTCCTGCAGGAATATAGCGCCGAGAACGAAAGCGCGACAACCAAGTTGGGCGATCTACTTAAAGAACAACTAGACGGACAAGAGCAATAATCAAATACACGTCTTAAAGTCTACGACACTGAATGTAAGGGCTGGGGTTTTACCTTAGCGTTGGGCGCTGAGATATATCATGACCAAATCTGAATTGATCGAAGCACTAGTTAGAAAGCAGTCGCAGTTGGGCTACCGTGATGTGGAGCTCGCGGTGAAGACCATGCTTGAGCACATGGCGCAAACCCTCGCAAGCGGCGAGCGAATTGAAATCAGAGGGTTCGGCAGCTTTTCTCTGCACTATCGACCTCCGCGAGTTGGACGCAATCCAAAATCAGGCGAGCCAGACTCCTTGCCTGCGAAACACGTCCCGCATTTCAAACCCGGGAAAGAACTCCGCGAACGGGTCAATTCGACGGACGCTGCGATTGAACCTGCGGGCGATGACGGTGATAACGACGACGATCTAGATATGGAGTCGTTCGCTTAATCGTTACCTTAATATATGTTGGACCGGCTAAGCTACGAACTCGGGTCCCCGTCTAGGTAAAGCTGGGGCGAGGGAACGACGCCTGCTGGTTGTTTGAACTGGAGTGCACCGTGGCAAGATTATTCCAACTCACATTCGTCTTACTAATCGCTGCCGGTGGTCTTGCGTTCCACATTCGCAACGATCAATTAACACCGCTTGATTTCTATTATTACTCGATTGAAGTGCCACTGTCTTGGGCGCTTGTCGGGGCTTTTGGCATTGGCATCTTACTCGGATTTGTCGTTATGTTTAGTTCGGTCTTGCGCCTGCGCGGCGAGAAACGACGAATCAGTAAACAACACGACCTTGCCGCCGAGGAAATTACCAATTTGCGCGCTATTCCTCTGAAAGATGGCCCCTGAAGTCTTATTCGGTCTCGTCGTCTTTCTTCTTCCCGTTGCTGCGCTTTCAGGTTGGTTAATTGGTCGTAAGGATAACGCTGTAAAAGGGGCAAATGGTCCTCATGCAAGCGGCATGTCGCCAGATTACTTCAAGGGATTGAATTACCTTCTCAACGACCGACCCGACAAAGCCATAGAAGTTTTTATCAAGGTGCTTGAAGTTGAAAGCGAAACGGTTGAAACGCATCTTGCACTAGGCAATCTTTTTAGAAGGCGCGGTGAGGTTGATCGCGCTATACGAATTCACCAAAATTTGGTAGCCAGGCCCACCCTAGATAACGAGCAACGCTCGCTTGCCTTGCTGGAACTTGGCCTCGATTACATGCGTTCTGGATTATTAGATCGCGCCGAGAGCCTATTCAAAGAACTACTCGAAACGAAAATGTTTGAACAGCAGGCGTTGCGAAATCTCGTCGACATCTTTCAACAAGAGCAAGACTGGGAGCTGGCCCTTGAGTTCATCAAGCGACTCGAAAACTGCACGGGTGAGGATCAGCGTGCGGTAAGAGCCCATTTCTACTGCGAGAAAGCGCAGCTTGCGATCACAGCGGCGGATTTCGATGGCGCCCGTCAACATTTAGCTACCGCGTTAAAGCAGGATCGTAAGTGCGTTAGAGCGAGCCTGATGATTGCTGGGCTTGCTGCCGAAAACGGTAACTACAAAGATTCAAATGCGGCTTTGAAAAAGATCGAGAATCAAGATATCGATTTTCTGCCCGAAGCCATTAGTGGCTTAGTTGAAAACTATCGAGCACTTGATGACTTGGATGGGTTGGCACGATATCTAACGAAACTTTCGGAGTTGCATTCTGGAATCACGCCGATTCTCGTGTTGGCTGAACTTGCGGCAGATAGTAATGAAATTGATAAGGCACGAAATTACATCATTGATGAACTAAAAACGCGCCCGACAGTTCGCGGTATCGACAGATTAATCCAATATCTACTTGTTGATGCTAGCAACGATGCTGAAGAAAATTTGCGTTTGCTAAAGGAAACGACAAGCCGACTCGTTGAGCAAAAAAAAGCCTATAAATGTGGAAATTGCGGCTTCACTGGACGCTCCTTGCACTGGCAGTGCCCCGGGTGCAAATCTTGGAATACGGTTAAACCGATTCATGGCATTGAAGGGGAGTAGGAAGCGTTTATAAATTTGGTGCTTTCGGTTTTATTGTAAATGGCAACTAATTTATCTCCCGTTATCGTCGCTTTGGATTTTCCAAATTCGACACAAGCTTTAACGCTTGCTCGCCAGCTTGACCCGGCTAGATGCCGGGTAAAAGTAGGCAAAGAACTGTTTACACGGGCTGGACCGTCGGTGGTCGAAGAACTGCAATCTCTGAATTTCGACGTGTTTTTAGATTTAAAATTCCATGACATTCCAAACACGGTAGCGGGCGCGTGCCGGTCCGCCGCGGAGCTGGGTTGTTGGATGGTTAACGTCCACGCCAGCGGTGGCAAAAGCATGCTCGAGGCTGCTGCAGAAGCGGTGCAGAATTCGATTCATCGGCCGTTACTCATTGCCGTCACAATCTTAACAAGTATCGATAATGACGCTTTGCGAGCCTTGGGTTTTGGGGATAGTACGGAATCTAAGACGCAGCATTTAGCTACGTTAGCTCATCAGGCTGGGTTGGATGGCGTGGTCAGTTCGGCGCATGATGTCGCGACAACCAAGCAGAACTTCGGTAGGGAATTTCTCACTGTGACGCCCGGTATTAGACCGGCTGGCAGCGCATCAGCTGATCAAGCGCGGATTGCGACGCCGAAGGGCGCAGTTGATGCGGGTGCCGATTATTTAGTCGTCGGCCGCCCGATAACGCAAGCCGATGAACCACTTTCCGCGCTTGAACAAATTCTAACGGAAATTAATCCGCGTTAGATTCGTTGCGATTGTATGACGGTTTCTAACTCAACGGCGTCTAGCGACGTTTCCCCGTTTAATCCTCCACTGATTCACAATAATGCTGCCTGGGTAAGGCTGTATGGCGCTTCTAGATCGCTGGCAATTTCTCAATGGCTGAAGTCTGCAGACAAATTCGCGATGCTGGTTGTTCGCGATTCGATCCATGTACAACAATACGTTGAGGAGATTTCATTTTTTGACGCCGATATAGAAATCCTCCAGTTCCCGGATTGGGAAACGTTACCTTACGATCGATTCAGCCCTTACCAAGATATTATCTCCGAGCGTTTAGCGACGTTAGCAAGCTTACCGACAACTAAAAAAGGCATATTGGTCGTTTCGATTAACGCCTTGCTTCATCGCGTTGTACCAAAGCACTGGATCGGCGGTCAGGTTTTCGGATTCAAAACAGGCGACAAATTCGACCCGCCGAGTTTTCAAAAAACCTTGATAGAGAGCGGATATGTAAACGTCCCGCAAGTGATGGACCACGGTGATTTCGCGGTTCGTGGTTCAATTGTTGATGTTTATCCAATGGGTGCGAATCATCCCTTCAGAATCGATCTATTCGATGACGAAATCGAATCGCTGCGCGTGTTCGACACCGAGACCCAGCGATCAAGAGAGACTGTTAGTGAAATTCAGGTACTTCCGGCCCGCGAAACGCCGCTTGATGCCGAGGCCATTGGTCGCTTCAGACGTAATTGGCGTATGGCATTTGACGGCTTGGCGAATAAGTGTCAAGTATTTAACGATGTTAGCGAAGGCATTGCACCACCAGGTATCGAATATTATTTACCGTTATTTTTCGATCATCTAAACAGCCTAAATGATTACCTTCCCGAACAAAGTGTTGTCTTCTTAGACGAAGATCTAGAGGCCGCGGCCGACGGTTTCGATGCTTCTGTCTCGGAGCGATTCGAACAGCTCCGTCACGATACAGAATATCCGTTAATCGAAACCAGTAAGTTATTTATAAGCTGGGATGAGATGACTACCATGGTGCGCGATTTACCCTGCGTATCGTTGTCGGGTATCGACCTGGTTGAAGAAAAAACCAGGACCAGCTTCACTACCCAGGCAGCCACACGGATACCTGTCGATGGAAAAACGGAACACCCTTTTTCGCGGGTTGTGGATTTTGTTAATGAGCACACTGGACGTGTAGTCTTCATCGCCGAATCTCGTGGGCGAAGAGAGACATTGTTCGAACTTTTAAGTAGCAACGGCCTGCGACCGAAGATCTACGAGTCCTGGGACGAGATCGTTGAGGGTGGCGAAAAAATTGGCCTGATAAGCGCGCCTCTTCGCAACGGGTTTTCGCTTTCAGATTCATCACTTTCTATCGTTTGCGAAAATCAGCTATTTGGGGAGCGAGCCCAGCAAAAAAGGCGCAGGAGACGGACGAATCTTGATCAAGAGACCATTGTCCGAAACCTTTCGGAGCTGGAAGAGGGCGCGCCAATCGTTCATGAAGATCACGGTGTTGGTCGATTTTTAGGCCTTGAGGTCTTGGAAGTTGGCGGGATCTCGCGCGAATTGATCAAACTCGAGTACGCGGATGGCGACAAACTGTATGTCCCAGTCGCGAGCCTCGATTTAATTAGCCGATACTCTGGCGGAAACCCCGAGCACGCACCGTTGCATAAATTAGGTAGCGGTCAATGGGAAAAAGCCAAGAAAAAGGCTAGTCAGAAAATTCGCGATGTCGCCGCTGAGTTGCTGGAGATTTATGCGCGTCGAGAAGCTCGCCAAGGTTATCAATATCATGTTGAGCGCGATCCTTACGAAAGTTTCGCACAAGGTTTTCCTTTTGAAGAAACGCCTGATCAGCAAGGCGCTATCGAGGCGGTGTTAGCTGACCTGGAGCGTAGCCAACCGATGGATCGATTGATTTGCGGTGATGTTGGTTTTGGTAAAACTGAGGTAGCGATGCGAGCCGCGTTTGTTGCGGTCAACAACGGTAAGCAAGTTGGCGTATTAGTGCCTACGACCTTACTGGCTCAGCAACATTTTCAAACGTTTTCCGACAGATTTGCCGATTGGCCGGTACGGGTTGAGCACTTATCACGATTTCGGACAAACAAGGAAGTCTCAACCGTGCAAAACAACCTCAGCTCAGGGCGGGTGGATATCGTTATCGGTACTCATAAACTTTTATCCGATGATATCCGCTTTAAGGATCTTGGTTTGTTGATAATTGATGAAGAGCACCGATTCGGCGTTAGGCAAAAAGAGAAAATTAAAGCGCTTCGCAACGAAGTAGATATTTTGACTTTAACTGCCACACCGATACCAAGAACCCTGAATATGGCATTGTCGGGCACGCGAGAATTGTCAATTATCGCTACGCCGCCTGCAAAAAGATTAGCCATTAAGACGTTTCTTCGTGAGTGGTCCGATTTGTTATTACGTGAAGCCATCGCCAGGGAGATTAGTCGCGGTGGCCAAGTTTATTTCGTTCACAATGATGTCGAGACCATCGAAAAAACTGCAGAAAAGCTCGCCAAAATCGTGCCGGAAGCGCGCGTTGTTTTTGCGCACGGTCAGATGCGGGAAAAGCACTTAGAGTCGGTTATGCTCGATTTCTACCATCGCCGACACAATGTGCTCGTTTGCACAACGATAATTGAGACAGGCATAGACATCCCGAATGCCAACACAATCATCATTAATCGCGCGGACAAATTTGGCCTGGCACAGCTTTATCAGCTGCGTGGTCGCGTCGGCCGTTCTCATCATCGCGCTTACGCCTATCTCTTTGTCCCGCATCTTAAATCCATAACCGAAGTTGCGTTAAAACGACTCGAAGCCATCGAATCATTGGAAGATTTAGGGGTCGGATTTACTCTCGCGACCCACGACATGGAAATTCGAGGCGCTGGCGAAATTCTAGGCGATGAGCAAAGCGGTCATATTCAGGAGATTGGCTACGGTTTGTATTCAGAGCTACTAAACCGGGCAGTGCGCGCGCTGAAATCCGGCGAACAACCAATCCTTGATCGGCCATTGGATCATGGAACCGAGGTAGAACTTCATATTCCGGCGCTATTGCCCGAAGACTATTTGCCTGACGTTCATGCTAGGTTAGTTTTGTATAAACGAATATCGAGTGCGGAGGACGAGGAGGCATTAGCGGTTTTAAAGGAAGAAGTTATTCAGTCCACAACATTCCAGGCACGTTGTCCAGGCACGGACCCCAACAAAATCACGATGGTACTCGGGGGGTGTTCCGTGCCTTAGACTCGAGTTTTCCCTGTTTTCCTGCTGGGACGGTGCAGGCCGAATCTGCAGAGTTGCTATTTCCCTGCGAGCTGTCGCAGCAAAATAGAAAGAAAGAAAACCAATCGTAAGCACCGCCCTGAGGGCGCTACCAGGCCCTCAAGTAGGCTCGCGATTGCGTAAATCATGCAGTCGCGACGTTGACGAGATCCTCACATGCCGAGCGATTGTCTGGGCCCAGCGCCAACAGCTCTACATGGGCTAGGCTGGGGGCAATCCATTGGCAGATGGGCCCAGCCTGCAGCAACAGCACGACCGTCGCACTGACCGCTGACTGGCTGTCCTGCACGGAGCGCAGGTGCCTCCCCAGATGGGCCATGGGACATAGTGATGGGCGACACACATGCGACAGCGCACGGGACACGAAGAATACCACCTGCGTGGCTACCCCCTCGCGAGCACGAGATAGAAACCCCAGCATCTCCATGTAGCACAACGAACCCCACACTGGCCCGCTCCCCACCGATCAGCTTTGTGTCCTTGGCTGGTCCTGCACAACTTCTGCATCGATGGCGCACAAGCATGTCGCGGCTGCAGAACTCAACCAAAGTGGGCGCATCGAGTCAACCAAAACCCTTCGGGCCATCCTTCTTCAGTGCGGCGTCCTCCTGCTCCTGTGTGCTTGGGCGCCCAGTCCGCCTGCATCGTGCCGCTGCAACCTCATGACACCACTCACAGAGAGCCCAACGAATACCGACTCGCAGGGGTCTCAGGGGCGTTACGAGCAATGGCGACAATACTTCGGCGCACACCAGCTGCCTAGCACCTGCGCATTGAGAAGGAATCCCGTGCTAATCATTGTGCGGCAGCAACATGGCCATCAATTGGGACATACCTTTTTTTCTTATCAAAGGTCAACCGTTCTTTCTTCTCCTCCGTCGAGTTCTGCCAGTTTGTGAATGACAGATAACCAACTCCCAAAGTGGTCACTGATAGTGCAAGCACTGCCAAAAAGAACAGTATGGTGACTAAGGTCTGCACAGGGTCGCCTCCCTCATCCTCCGCAAAAATGAGCGCTTCCTGGGCAAAGGCCGGCAGTGTAGTGAGCACAGACGCAGACACAGATGCCAACCTGACATAGAGACTTCCGCTGTCGGTCCATAAGGAAAAGGAGCCCTTGCCCACGCCGGGGTCGGCTGCCTGCATTGCTGTACTTCTTCATCGCATGAGACTTGCGCGCAACTCGTTTTCCCTTACAGCATCCGAATTTCTTGCCACGCAGCATATCGTGAACTCTTGTGGATATGGTGCAGCATGCCAGGCGACTGGCAACTCGTCTAGGCCAGCAGCCTGATGTGCTTTGCGGCAGAAGATGGACTTCTCCTTGTACTTGCAACTGGGCGCTCCCCATGGCATATCCAATACTATAACGACAGACTCACGGTTCCACTGCATTAGCTCAACGAATGCACAACAGATGCAGGACCACACTTAGTTCGGGACGGATTCGGCGGCGAGGGTGGGGTC
>JBCCFA010000074.1:0-12673 GCA_039029975.1 Pseudomonadota bacterium | reverse complement strand
CGCGCGTTGGGACCCCCGCTACCCGAAGTTTCAGCCTCGGGTTCTTAGAGTCGAAATGATGTTTTTGCCGGTAAAGCTCTCGTCCTGAGCTATCGTCTGTCAGCACAACGGTGACCGGCAGTTCGTTCACTGTTGATCGCTTTTCACCGAGACCACGACCCACGAAGCGAATATTTTCCAACGTGAGTTCAACTTCTGTTAGCTCATCATCGCGACTCACGATACGCGCTTCCGTGATGCCAAGGTTAAATGTGGAAACTTGATCAAATAGTTGGGACACGGCCTTGTCGTATTCCGGCGCGTCACTCACGATTTGTGCCCGTAAATCTTGCAAAGTGGGGTAAGGCGGCGGCGCATTTTGATAGCTCGCTAAGAACCGACGCAAACTTTGATGAAACAAATCTTCGCCAACGAGATCGGCGACCAATCCAAAGACAAGAGACCCCTTGTGCCGCGCAACGCCTAATTGATTATACGCAAGGGAGAGAGGCGGCTCTTGGACATCAAGTTTCCCTAGCTCGCGAAACAACTCTCGCAGCCTGTGGCGTTGCGCATCCGATTGACGACGGTTTGTCCGAATGGACGATAAAAAATGCTGGCTGGCATATTCGCTCAATCCTTCGCGAAACACCGCGCTGCCAGCCGCGTCGGCTGGTATCAATGACGCTTCCCACCAGGCTTGGGCGACTAAATAAGCCAGCCAGTGCGCCGCGTTTTCCCGGCCCGCTTCCGTCTCGATATTTTTCCAAACCAATACTTCAGGAATACTTAACGTATCGCCGTCCGCGCCGACGACCCCGTCGTAGTAAACAGATTCTACAATCCGAAGTCGTTCGAATGGATAAGGACCAAAGATAGTCTCAAAGTGATTTAACGTTTGTTGAGCAAATTCGGCAATTAGCGCCACATTCTCTTGGTGTTCAGGGTGATAATAAATTTCGATTGGAATTTTAGAATTCGTATGGCGATAAACGTCATAGCGCCCAGCGTGGATGATGTATTCGCCACGCTCGAATTTTTCAGATAAGAATTGCGTATATTCGCGACCGTCTTGGCGCCAGCGTTTGGCGATTCTTCCATCGGTCACGGCGAGCAGTTCTTGCGGCACGCCCACCGTGATGTCCGTGCTGCCCCAGACGCCTTGCGGGATTAGCCATGCACGTTGCCGGCTTAACGGATCGTCGCTTGCCATTAGTTTGGATTCTGCCGCCGGTAATCCGAGACGGGCACGCAACCACGCCTGTTGGTGTTCAACAATACGCGTATAGCCAATAAACGGTGTGATAAAGCCGCTGTACAGATTGGTACCGTTATCGACTACTTCATTGGGATAAACCATTGGCGCTTCTGACGAATGGTTTAAATTGCGAAAACCGCTAGGTGTTTCAACCGTGGTAGTAAACTCAAGTGTCTCGCTTTGACCGGCTTGCAACGGCGTTTCCAAACGATAAATGAAATAGCCATTATCGCGATCGGCATGCTGCAACTTGGCACCCGAAAAATTTACCTCTTGTAACTCTAAGTTAATAAAAGTTAGGAGGTGTAATTCCGAAATGGGCTCGGCATGGCGATTTTCAAGTTGGTATTTTCCGTCGACGCGCAAGCGGCGCGTCTCGGGGAAAAGCTCGACTTTCAACTCGGTGTGGGTGACAACGGGCATTGGGAGCGCTGCATATTGGCTATAGCGCCGCTCTATCTCTGCCGCAATGTGGCGTTTACCAGGTGGGTTAACGGGATTTAACCAAGCGGTGTTTCTCAAAATAATTGCAACCAACGCGAAAATCAACGCGCCGATCGCAACGAAGCGCGGTGCCCACCGGACGGCGTGCTTACCGCTGCCGCGCCGCGCACCTCGTGGCCAAACACGTAACCCGATCAGCAAAACGCCCGAAGCTACTGCGGACCAATAAGCGACAAACCACCAATGCCCGGTAAGCAAGTGGCCGTAGCCGTTCATGGGGGAGTATTCAATGTCGTTAAAGCGCGCCCAGCGCAGTAAATTGTGATGGACGCCGAACGCATCAAGAATCAGCGGCGATAAACAAACCAACAAAGTGGCTGCCATGGCAACGTAGCGTTGCGAAATAACGGCCTGCAAGACAAGGGAAAGCGCCGCAGTTAAATACAGGTACGGCCCAATCAGACCGAATAGTGACAAGAGGTACAGTTTGATCTCCAGCGTGGTGTGGCCCTGTACCAGTTGGCAGCTAAGCAGAACAACACCCGCGAATAAGAGCTGCAGTGTCACCATGGCCCATAAGGCGAATAATTTGCCAAGTAACAGAATACTGTCGGGGACATTACTAGCGTCGATGATGGCTTGGAAATGATAATCGCGCTCACGCCAAATCGCGTCCGCAGCAAAGATGATCACGCAAGCGAGCATGACGACATCAAAATACCCGGCAGCGGCATCAATTAAGACATCCGTCGTTGGCCCTGAATAATCATAAGTTGCGCCACTGAACCCGGCGACCACGAGAACGAACGCGCCACCTAGCGTGAGCAACGCGAAAGCGCGTGACTTAGCTAGCGCAAAAAATTCGCGCGTCAAACTCACACGAAGAGTGTTTAAGTAAGTGGTTTGACTCCAAACATTTGCAGTCTCTACATGCTGAATCGTTGCCGTTTCGTCGTTCTGCGTAGCGGCGCCCAAGGGCCGCCTACTTCCTTGCGCTGTAGGTCGACGCATGGGGTAGTAAAGATAAGCAAAAAGGAAAGCGAGCGCGGCGATGGCCAACCACACCACTCTATTAGTGGCGAACAGCCCGCCTAAATGCGGCAGCCGCGTATTGTGTTCGTACACGCTCCAACCCGAAGTTCGGGTTTCGAACGCGTTAAAACCAAAAGGATCTCCTAGTGCCCATAACGAGGCATTCGAAGAAGTGACCACTTCACCGCCAACCACGATTAAGCTCGCCACATAACACATCACTAAAATCAGTGACGCAGCAAAAATAGTCATTAATCTCTGTGAAAAAACGCCAACAATAAAACAGAAAACACTCACCAACATTAGGTTGGGCACGGCGACACCAATAAAACTGCCAAACAAGGCGGCCAGACGAATAGGACCAATCGCAAATTCATTCAGACCCGGAAACAAGGCCCCAGCCACCATACCCGGCAAATAGGCGCTAAAACAGAGAAGGGCAGCAACATACGCGCCAATAAACCGTGTTAAAAGATAATCGATTTTTCGAACCGGGGTCGCCAATAGCAAATCTGACATGCCGGTTCTTGAGTCGCGAACGAATGTATCGGCAACGAAAGCGGCTGCCACTAATACAGCGAAAATCGAATACCAAATCGTTGCTTGATAAATCTCGTATGGGCTATTGACGAAAAAAAAGGCAGCGCCTTCCGAACCCTTAGCAATGAGATCAATCGCCGCGATGAAAAAAAAGAACGCACAAAGTAGCCAGAACGTGGGGCGCGAGAAGTGATAGCTTAATTCGAAGCGTAGCGTCGCTAGGTTCATTTGCGCACCTAATTCAGCCGTTCTATTAATCCGTTTAAGGCGCAAAAATAAACATCATTTAAATCAGCGTCGGCTGATTCATAGTTTGCGCCTGGCGCCATATCTGCCAACACGCGTACCCGACGCGTGCCGCGCACCATGCGTGCGGTGATCAACGATTGATCCTCACCAAGATCAATGTCGTTATCGTTGTCATTGTCGCAAGTCCAGACCCGGCCGTTGAGTTTCGCAATTTGTTCGGCGGGCGCACCGCGTAAGACAATTTTTCCAGCAAGCATGATTGCCATGTCCGTGCACAGGTCGCTCACGTCCTCCACGATGTGAGTCGACATCATTAGCACTCGGTTTTCGGCGACAGTTGCTAAAAGGTTATGAAAACGCACTCGTTCGGCCGGGTCCAAACCTGCTGTGGGTTCATCCACAATGACTAGGGCGGGATCGCCCAACAATGCTTGGGCAATCCCAAACCGTTGGCGCATGCCGCCAGAAAATGTTCCCAACGCTTGATCGCGGTGCGCACTCAAATTAACGAGTTCAAGTTGCTGATCAACGATTTTGTGCCGAACAGAGGGTCCACCAATGCCTTTAAACACTGCGATTTGGTCAAGTAGTTTTCTGGCCGTGACGTTTGGGTAAACACCGAACTCTTGGGGTAAATAGCCGAGTGTTGCGCGCACGGCGGCCGGATCATCGAGTACGTTTAGCTGTCCCAGTTTGACCGCGCCTGCATCCGCTTCCTGTAGCGTTGCGAGCGTTCTCATTAACGAAGACTTACCGGCACCGTTTGGTCCAAGTAGACCGAAAATTCCCCTGTTGATTGTAAGGTTAACGTTATTGAGTGCCGTCACCCCATTGTTGTAGGTTTTACTTAAGTTCTCTATTTCGAGCCGGATAGGATTGTCTTGTTGCATCGGTATTCAAAGCTTGGTGAAGCCGATTGATATCGGATCTAAATGATAATTATTATCATTTATTTGCATCAGAATTAACAGACAGGTTTGAGGACAAGGGTTAACCCCTTTGAGGTTGGGAACCAAAATGCGCCCGCTGGATTGCTACCAACTTTAATCGTCCGATGAGTTAAAACTGACCGCAGCCAGTATTTGATCAAGGTCTTCCGAATCTAATTCAGCCATATCAAAATCGTCTGTCGATACTTCATGTGTCTGCAAGCGAGCGATGCTGGCGCTCTCGATCAGAGATTGCCGAAACTCACTGGCAAGGCGCGTGATGGTTTCGGTGCCATGTCGCTTAGGGTCATATTGCCATTCAACAATCAATTCCCCTGCTTCGACCCAGGCAATGATTTCTATGGCATAAGGGCACTCGTTATCACCGCTGATTAATTGCCCCGGCACCGGTAGTTTTTTAAATTGCGCATTCTCATCGTTATTACCAATATCGGCACCGATGACCCCTAAATAATTGAATGACACTTGGGGATTGACGATGAGTTCATCGGCTTGATGGAGATAACGTAAGACCCCATAGCCAGATGGTGCCGGCAAACCATCTAGCATCTTGTCAACGACATCAAGACGATTTGCGGCGTTCGAATTTAGCGGTATGTCGAGCGTTACTGGATAAAGCGCGGTAAACCAACCAAGCGTTTGCGAAAAATTTTCCTCAAATAACTCGCGTCCGTGGGATTCAAGCATAATTGTCACGCCCTGCCCCGCCCATTCACACAAACTGGTGCCAAGTGCCGCCAAATTTAGTGACAGGGAAATCGCGTTGCGAGGAAAACTTGTCGTATCGATATGAACGCGATGAATCTTTCTGTCGCGATAGTAAGATTTATTTTGTGGGTAATCGAAGGGAATATCCGTTGCGGCCCGCTGAACTTCGCTCCGCCAGGTTTCGCGATCGCCAAGATATCGCTCAGTAGATTGCTGCGCGTAAGCCTGGTAACTATTCGCCGCAGTCCTTAGCGTCGGTTGCAATCCTCTCGCGAGCTGCCAATAACAATGCTCCAGATCGTCCAACAAAATTCTCCAAGACACCGCATCGATAATTAAATGATGAGCGGTTAAAAGAATTCGTTTTGTTTCGCCCATCTCTTGTTCGAAAATTGCCGCCTTCAACAAAGGGCCACGTTTAAGCTCAAAACTTGCGTGCAGCATATTTGCCGCTTGCGTTAACGCTTCTTCTTGATTAGCCGTTGATTGATTCGACAATTTAAACCGTTCAGGCGATACAAGCGCCGCGTCATCTGTATAAAACTGATGCCATTGCTGCTCGCGGCATTCGAAACGCAGACGTAGCGCATCATGTCGCGCGCTAAGCGACAAGAATGCTTGCTCGAAAATATCGATATCGAGATTGGCGGGCAAACTAAATGAAACGGCTTGATTAAAGTAATCTGGTACCTGCAACGCCAAGCCAAAAAACCAGGCCTGGATTGGTGTTAATGGCACATCACCTTTCGCTGCTGGGCGGTCCGCTTCGCTGCTTACTTCTACTGCCATGGCGGCCAATTCTGCGAACGTGCTTGCTTCGAATATTTGGCGCGGCGATATCGACAAACCGGCATTCCCAAGCCGGCTTACGATTTGTAGGGCCATGATCGAATCACCCCCAAGATCGAAAAAGTTATCGCCGCCGTTAACGCGATTAACCGGCATCACCGAACGCACAACTTCAAGCACCGCGCGTTCCACGGCTGACGCCGGTGCAGACTCGGGCACATTGCTCGCCGAGGATGCTGGTGCCGCCGGCAAACTATGGCGGTCGATCTTGCCGGTCTTACCCAGCGGAAAACTATCAAGCGGAACAAATATGCTCGGAATCAAGTACGCAGGCAACCGCTCAAGCAAAAATTGTCGCAACTCACTTTGCGACAAGCTGTGATCACCAACGAAATAGGCAATCAAGCGTTTTTCGTCTGCGGCTTCGCCCGCAACAAGCACCGCAACATCTTGGATTGCGGGATGTGCATTTAAGGCTCGCTCTATTTCCCCTGGTTCGGTTCTAAATCCACGAATTTTGACTTGAGCATCAGCGCGACCCAAAAACTCTAGCGCGCCATCTTCGCGACGTCGAACTTGGTCACCTGTTTTGTACAGCGTAAGCTCATGGTCTTTACCTTCGCCTTCACGCAAATCGAAAAATGGATTTGGCAGAAAAGCTTCTGCAGTCATTGCTTTTTGCCCAAGATAACCGCGTGCCAATCCACTGCCAGAGAGATAAAGATCTCCCGCAACGCCGGGCGCAACAGGTTCCATATTTGCATCCAGGACATACACTCTTGTGCCGTTGATTGGCGTACCTATTGGGACAATTTGCTGGTCCTGTTGTGGTTCGAGTTCTGCGCGGTCAAATCGATGGCAGAGACTAAAGGTCGTGTTTTCGGTTGGGCCGTAGCCATTGGTAAATCGAGTATTGGGTAGCGCCAACGCCGCGCGGCGTAGGTGCGGTCGCGACAGTACATCACCACCGGCAATGATTTCTTCCACATCCAGCAATTGCTCGATGCCTTCATCAATCAATAAATGGAACAAACCTGCGGTTAACCAAAGTGTGGTCACGCCAAATTGTTTAACGTCGTTGACAATGCCGACCAGCGTGATGTCTGGCTCGCTCGGCAAGACCAACGCGCCGCCATTAAGCAGGGGCCCCCAAATCTCAAAAGTTGTTGCGTCGAAATTTAATGGTGCGGCCAAAAGGTGTCTTCGATCGGGTCCGAATTGCGCGTAGTTCTGATCGCGTACCAAACGTAAAACGGCGCGATGCGGCACCGATACGCTTTTTGGCGCGCCGGTAGAGCCGGAGGTATACATGATGTAGGCGAGTTGTTCCGCCGTGGTCGAGCCACGGGGCACGCTATCAACCGAACTACCGTCGAGCAAAATGGACGGGATATCTAACCACGCCAAATTTTTGACCGAGTTTAATTCAACGGCAGTCGGGGTAAGTGCAAAGCGGATATCTGCGTTACTGACAATCCATTCAAGACGGGTCGCGGGCGTTTTTTCATCCAACGGGACATAACTGCACCCGGCCTTCAAGATACCCAATACCGCGACGATGGTCTCAGCCATTGGGAGCGCCAGCACGCCAATGCGTTCTTCTGCTTTAATGCCAATAGTTTGCAGTTTTACCGCCACTCGATCCGAAGCTGCATCAAGCTCACGATAAGTCATGCGCCCGCCGGCCCATAGCAGCGCGTCGTTAGACGAATGATTTGCCGCTGAAGTTTTAAACGCCTGCTGGATCGAATCCTCAGAGGCGACCGCAGGATTCTCGAAGTCTCCCCAGCGCAACGCATTGCGCCGCTCGTTAGTTGTTAGCACCGACAGCGTGCTAATTAGCTCACGCTCGCTGGCGTGGCAGATTGCCTGCAGTAACATCACGAAACGCGATCCGAATTCTTTGATCGTTTGGGATTTGAACAAATCTTGTCGATATTCAAATTCGCCAAACAAGTGTTCGCCGGATTCTCTGACTGCCAATGAGATATCAAATTTCGAAAAATCTAAGGTGACACGCTCGGCGCGCCAGCTTAAGCCCGCAACATCTGCATGTTCAAACGGCGCGTTCTGCAAAGTAAACAGGGTTTGGAAAAGCGGACTCGCGCTGCGACTGCGCGTGACATTGAGTTCATTCAAAACCAGGTCAAAAGGCACCGCTTGATTCTCGAACGCCTCCAATGTCAGCGCGCGAATATGCCCAAAGTAATCTGCGATTGTCATCGCACCAGACAAACCCACTCTTAGCGCAACGGAATTAACGAATAATCCAACCAGTGACTCTACCGTTGTCTGCGTTCTATTCGCTAACGGGGTGCCGATAATAATGTCCTCGCCGGCACCGTGGCGTTCGAGCAGCAAGGCATAGGTCGACAGTAACAACATAAATCGGGTCACGCCATACCGATGTCCCACCTCATTTAAAATGTCAACAAGATCAGTGGGTATCTCGAATTCGTAGTGACCGCCTACATAACTTTGCTCTGCAGGACGCGGGTAATCTGTTTGCAGCGCTAATAAGGGCGGGGCGTCGGATAATTGGTGACGCCAATAAGTAAGTTCCTCTGTGTAAGACGCGGCGCGTTCCCAGGCAGCGAAATCGCTATAGCAAATTTCTGGGGCCGATAACGCGCGACCTTCATTTCGACTACGGTGGTGCGAGTAGGCAATGGCCAGTTCTTTGACAACGACTCCAAGCGACCAACCATCGACGATAATATGATGAAAGTTAAACGCAAAAACATGTTCCTGCTCATCAAGCGTAATCAGCTGGGTCCGCCACAACGGCGCCGTCGATAAATCAAATTCAAGCGCCGCGGCGTCTACTAATAGTGCCGTCAGTTTCTGGGTGCGCGCCACAGCCGTTTGCGCGGAAAGATCGACACGCTCAATCGCAATTTGGACGTCTTGCGAGAGTAGTCCATAGGGTTCGCCGTCAACTTCCGTGAAGGCCATGCGAAGCGATTCATGCCGCGCAACTAACTCACCAAGCGCTGCTTCAAGTGCCGCAATGTCGAGTTCCCCGCTTAACCTTACCGCCGTCGGAACGCCATAGAGGGTGTTGTCCGGCATGAGTGCGGCCAGTAGGTACTGTCGCCGCTGTGCCGAAGACACTGGCCGTTTCGTATCTGCATGAGTTGTTCTTTCAATCGCTTGAACATTTCGGCCACTCGCGTCTGCGGCGGCGGCAGCGAAATCTGCAAATCGCGGCGATTCAAATATTGCGCTGAGGGGCGGCGTGTTGCCCGTTAATTCGCCCAGTCTTGACACCATTCTTGTTGCGGTGAGCGAATGTCCGCCCAAGGCAAAAAAATCATCGTTATCGGCTATCCAAGATTTTCCAAGCACTTCCTCCCAGACGGCTGCGATCAATGCGACGTCAGCCGGCCGTTCCGCAGGCTGATATTTCGCCAAAGGATTTTCCGCTGGCTCTGGTAAAGCCTTTCGGTCAACCTTTCCGGCCGGATTCAGCGGAACCTCATCGATTCGCTGAACAACATTTGGCACCATATATGATGGAAGCTGCTTGCTCAGTTGTTCGCGCCAGTTAAGATCACCGATATCGCAATTGTCATTACAAACCACCCACGCGAGTAAGCGCATATCACCTAAATGATCAGGTCTAACCGCTGCTACCGCGTTGGTAACGCCCGCGATCTGCAGCAGCGCGGTTTCTATTTCGCCTAATTCGATGCGGTATCCACGTAGTTTTACCTGCTCATCGCCCCGGCCTAGAAAATCTAATAAACCGTCTGCGCGATAACGCATGCGATCGCCGGTTCGATACCAACGAGAATCGTCGATCGATAGAAATCGTTCAGCGGTTAATGCGGGCCGCTGCCAATAACCCGTTGCAACCCCGTTCCCGCCGATAAGTAACTCGCCAGTGGCGCCTAAGGGCTGAACGTTCCCGTGCCGATCAACTAATTTGAAATGTGTTTCTGCGATTGGCATTCCAACCGGCACGATCGCACCATGACAGTGTTCAGGGGTGACTTTAAGCGCGCCCGACCACACAGTGGTTTCCGTTGGCCCGTATAGATTCCATAGCTCGCCTTCGCCCGCGAGGAGGCGCAAGGCCAGACTACTGGGCAAGGCTTCACCGCCAACTAACATCTTAAATCCGCGCGGCGCACGCCAACCGCTGTCCGCGAGTAACTGCCATGTCGTTGGCGTGGCCTGCATTATGGTGATGCCTTCGGACGCGATAATATCTGCCAGCACTTTGCCGTTGCGGCCGACGCCTTCTTGGGCAACCACCAAAGTGGCACCATTAATTAATGGTAAAAATATTTCCAGCGCGGAGATATCAAACGACATTGTTGTTAATGCCAGCATGCGATCTTGGCTCGTCAAACTAAATAAGCGATCCATGGCTTGTAGAAAATTCGCCAAATTCGATCTGCTCACTGCTACGCCTTTCGGTTTGCCGGTGCTGCCGGAGGTGTAGATCAAATAGGCTGGGACAGATTCTTCGGTTGCATCGGTATTTGAAGGGCCGCTTTTTTCTGTACTCGACGCCGCCGATCTGTTCGCTAAATCCACTCTCTTGATAGCAGCGTTCGCAAGATTCGGCTCATCGCCCGCATAAATGATGCCGTCTAACTCCGCGTCATTAAGCATGTACATTAAGCGCTCGACCGGTAGATCTTTAGCAAGCGGTATGTAGGTGGTTCCCGTTTGAATGCAGGCCAACAGGGCTGCTGGAAGATTGGCAGTTCTTTCCAGGTGAATGCCCATGTGCGCTTTCGACCCCTCGCCCATCGTGATGCGTAGTTGCTGCGCAATTTCCGATACACGATCAGTCAAAGTTGAATAAGACAAAGATTCAGCGCGATTACCTGCGCCATCAACGCAAACAATGGCTGCTTCTTGTTGCGCTTGCTCGTTTAGGAAAATGAATAAATCGGAAAGCGGTTGCGGCGTCTCAATTGCCGGGCCCACCATCCATTCGTCTGATCGTTGTTGATAAAAACCAGACGGCCGCGCGATTTTGTCGAGTCGTGCATTAGCGTTGTCGATAATGCTCGCCAACAGAGCGCTGAAGCAGGCGGCGAGGGATTCGACAGCCGCGCGTGAATATCGGCTCGCGTCATAGCGCATGCTAAGTTGAATAGAATCGCCGGGGATGACGACAAGCGTCAGTGGATAGTTGGTTCGCTCGAATCCCGCAAGTTCACTCAAATTCAAACCAACAGTGGACGCATCAATCGATCCCTCGATGCTGAAAGGGTAGTTTTCAAAGACTAAAAGTGTCTCAAATAGCGCAACACCATTTGGCACTTCACTGGCAGCTTGGATATGCCCGAGATTGCCGTAGCCGTGTCGTTCACGATCTCGCTGCGCATCTTGTATGGCTATCAACCAATCCTTAACCGTGAGCTCAACATTAAAGTCAACGCGCACCGGTACGGTGTTGATGAACAAGCCAATTGCTTGGTCAACGCCTGGTAATTCAGGCGGCCTACCGGCGACAACTGTGCCGAAAACGACATCATCCGTATCGGTAAAGATTGACAATAGAAACGCCCATGCGCCCTGCATAATCGTGTTGGCCGTAATGCGCTGCGTTTTAGTGAAACCTATTAGACGCTTCGATAACTCGGCGTCCAAACTGCTTTCATGATAGGTATAGTCTGGACCCGTATCGTCAGCGGGCGCCTCTAGCTCCAGAGTTGATGGCGTAGCGAAGCCTTCTAAGGTTTCCTGCCAGTAAGCCGCACTTTCAGCCTGATCGACCTCGGCTAACCAATCAATGTACGCGCGGTAGCGAAAGCTTTCGGGCAGCACTATCGCGGCGCTTTCATTGCGCTGCCGATAGTGCAGCAAAACCTCTTTAAGCAGTGGCCCGTTGCACCAGCCGTCGAACAACAGGTGATGATAGGTCCACACGAAACGCCGACGTCCGGAACCGCACGAGATCAGCGCGCAGCGCATCAATGGCGCGCGATCGAGTTCAAACCCGCGTCTTCGATCCGTAAGCAGCCATTGCTTAAAGCGCTCCTCTTGTTCCGAATAATCTAATTGCGACCAATCTGCTTCAAACCATGTCAGGGTCGCACGGTCATAGACCACTTGGACCGGCTCTTCCAGCTCCTGCCAGTGAAATTCCGTTCGCAACACATCATGACGTGCAACCACTTTCTCCCAAGCCGCTTTAAACGCCACTTCATCAAGATCACCGTCAATCGTGCACCAACGTTGCTCTATGTAGGTATCTGTCGCAGCCTCAACACGCGAGTGAAAAAGCATGCCCTCTTGCAAGGGCGACAGTGCGTAAAGGTCGATTACGCTTGATGACATCGGGAAATCAAGCTAATTGCCCCGGGCCGCAAGTTTGGCGAGCAACGCATCTTTGCGACCGTCGTGGGTGCCTTTTAGCGCGCTAGCCGGATTACCTGACTGAGCACCAATGAGACTATTAAAGTAGTTGAGGTGTTGATTAGATACTTTTTCAATCGTATCCGACTTCCAACTTTTATTATCGAACCGCCAAATAATTTTCAGGCCGGCACTTTCGATAAAAGCAATGACCTCGAGCGGATAATCACGGCTGGCGTTAGGCGCTCGGGTCCCCGTCACTGGTTCTGACGCGATTCGCCAAGAGTCTTGCGTCATGTTGGTGGAACCCAGAAAATTGAAGCACACCTCGGCCGGCGACTTCAGCGCAAAGTCGCTTTCGCCTTGATGCTGACGAAGCAAATCGAAACCAATGCCAAAATCG
>JBCCFA010000073.1:0-12897 GCA_039029975.1 Pseudomonadota bacterium | reverse complement strand
GGCGGATGGCATCAAGCTGCCCAATCACATTATCCAACCAGCCGAAGACGTATAAAACGGCAATCGGCATGATGACCCACTTAGTGAATTGCCTCACGGCTGGTTGTCTAACGAACTGCGTGATCGTTTTATAAATCAACCAGACAACGGATAGACCTTGCGCGATCTTTACGATCCAAGATTGCGCAACCAAGGCGTCGCTCGCTTTTACTGCGATACCGAGGAATATCACAATTAAAAGCGGAAGCAAGATTGCGCCAATCTGATTTAGAAAATGTCGCCAACCTTGGACTTTCGCCTCGGCTTCGCTGGCCTGGGGTGGTGCAAAGAGTCGTCGGCAGAATCGCGAAACAACCACGGCCGCCAATATCGCGCCGATTACGCAACCAAGTTGGGCGTAAAACGCCGGGCTTTGCGCCCAAGTTTGAAGGGTTTCAAACAAGCCTAGGGCTTGGTTTTTGATTGCTTCAATATCCATCTATTGATCAACTAAAGCGGCGGGAAAATCCCGCCGCGTGATTGAGGGGCGGTATTAAATGAGTTTTGCGTAATCGTCCAAAATCGGTAGAACGGTATCAGACGGCGCCGGTGGTAATGGCAGAATTGCGCGTTTAACGTTCTGACTTTCCAGCGCCTTCACCTGGTCAACTTCAGGGGCCATGGCGAAAAACATACCTAAGTGAATACTTGATGGATCGCGACCGACCTTGTCGCACGCTGCGTGAATTTGTTTTAAACCGCCTTCGAAATCGTAGAGGCCACCAAGCGGCATCCAGCCATCGCAAAATTCGGCGACATGAGCGGCGGTTTTTGGTCCTGCGGCGCCGCCCATAATTACAGGTGGGTGCGGCGTTTGTGTAGGTTTCGGCCAAGCCCAGCTCGTTTCGAACTGTACATGCTTACCTTGGAAACTGGCTTCTTCTTTCGTCCACAGTTCCTTCATTAATAAGATGTGTTCGCGCAGGATGCCGCGACGCTTTTTGTAGTCCAAACCGTGGTTGCGCATTTCTTCAACGTTCCAACCGTAGCCAATACCGAAATCGAAACGGCCGCCGGAGATCATGTCCAGGCTAGCCACTTCTTTAGCGAGCCATACGGGGTCGCGTTGCGCAACTAAGGTGATACCGGTGCCTAAGCGTAGTTTCGAAGTTGCTGCTGCGCAGGCGCCCAATCCAACGAATTGATCGTGCGTCCGCCAGTACTCTTCCGGTAGCGGGCCAAGATTAGGATTGCCGCCCCAGGGGGTTTCTCTGCTTGTTGGGATATGGCTGTGTTCAGGAAACCACAGCGATTCAAAACCGCGCTCTTCACAGGCTTTCGCTAATTCAACAGGCTGAATTGCTTTATCGGTTGGAAAAATGATGACCCCAATGTCCACGTTAACGCTCCTTTACATTAGCGCCTTTCTCATGCTGAAGCTTGCGAAAACGCAGCAGTGGGTGAACACGAAGCGGGCGACTAATTGTTATGTTTAATTGTTAGAACAGGCAGAACGATAGATCTGCCTAGCTAACACGTAGGATAACCTAGCTTTTGGCCGACAATCTAGTGCGGAAGTGTTGGGGGTAACTAATTGTTGGGTAGCGTGGAAACGTCGGCACCGTAATTGACCTCTTGGCTCAATAAAGCGCCGTCGCACCGCATATCTTGCAGGAAGGGGAACTGGTCAACGTTACTACCAACGCCTACTTTGATGTGAATCATGTTCATCAAATGTTTACCGATTTGTTCGGCATCGGGTTGGTCGGGGTAGCTATCGGCATCTCGGTGGGAGAATTTTAAGCCAAGTCTAAATTCGGCAGCCGGCGCAAGATTAATTCGGTCAGTATCGATAATGCCAAGCGTGAGTTTTATCGCATGATGTCGTTTGTAGCAGGTACGTTGTGCGTTTATGGCTTCAATTTCGTTGGCGTCTACAAAAAAGACGCCGTCCACAATAATCTTGTTATTCGGCGGATCGAAAGATACTCTAATGAAGTCACGTTCGTGTCTTCTTACGCTTTGTAATTCTTCCTCAAGGGAATACAGTCCCCAATCGAAGAGACTTAGTGGTTCTGCCTGTAGCGCGCTAAGAATTTTATCGTTGTGAGTCACTTCCTCGGCCGCGCTCGCAATGCTTAGCACCAGTAAACTTAAGTAGGGTAATATTCGTTTCATTGTTACTGTCGTTAGACGACACCAGTTTCGGCGAACGCCGCGAATCCTGATGTGCGGTTAAGAAGTTCTATTCCGAAATAAATGCTTCCAGCTCAGCGACATTAAGTTTGCCGTTCTTGAACGCCTGCAGTTGTTTTTGATCGTCGAAAATTAAATAAGTAGGCGTGCCAGAAAAATTTGTGCCGGTTGTTTTTTCATAAGGTTCAGCAAATTCTTCCGCGTTGGCGAGTAACGACGGGAATGCGTGATTTTGTTTTGTTTGGTAATCCTTAACTTTCTCGCCAGCGCCGAAGCCATCTAGCGAAATGCCAAGCACGACGGCTTTGGAGTCTTTATGGCGCGAATGGAAATCGGATATTTTGGGATATTCTTGCCGACACACCCCGCAGTAGGTCGTCCACACCATCACAATGGTCCATTTTCCGTCCGCGATGTGCGCACCAAAATTGCTCTCTTCACCTGCCAGCGTTTGCACAGTTATCCCCTTGGTAAACCCCGCCAACGGAATAAGACCGAACATAATTGCGGCAATAGATAAGCGAAGTTTCCGCGAAAATTGCAATACCTTGCTCCCAAAAAGTGGCACTGCATTGTAGACCCAATCCCGACGCTTTAGTTCAGTGATATATTATGGCGTGGTGAGGTAGGATTTGTTGCAATGCATGATCTGATAATCAAAGGTGGCACTGTTGTCGACGGCGCTGGTGGCGAAGCGTTTACCGCGGACGTAGCGGTAAACGGTGACATCGTTACCGACATTGGCAATTTGAAAGCGGCCGCTGAGCGAGTTATCGATGCCGACGGCGCGCTCGTCACACCCGGCTTTGTCGATATTCATACCCATTATGATGGCCAGGCAACCTGGGATGCGGAACTCGCGCCTTCTTCCTGGCACGGCGTAACATCGGTGGTGATGGGCAATTGTGGCGTTGGATTTGCACCAGCTGCGCCCGATCGTCACGACTGGTTAATAGGTTTAATGGAAGGTGTGGAGGATATTCCTGGCGCTGCGCTCGCCGATGGCATTACGTGGGGGTGGGAATCTTTCGCCGAGTATCTTGATGTCTTAGAAGGCAAACCACACGCGATAGATGTGGGCGCGCAAATCGCTCACGGCGCGGTACGTGCGTATGTCATGGGTGAACGGGGTGCCGCTAACGAAGCGGCAACGGCCGAAGACATTCAACAAATGCATAACATCGTGCGTGACGGCTTGCTGGCCGGTGCGCTTGGTGTTTCGACCTCCCGCACGCTGCTGCACATGGCCGTCGACGGGGAACCAGTGCCTGGTACATTCGCGGCCGAAGATGAACTTGTTGGCCTAGCAAGCGCGGTGAGTGCAGCCGGTCATGGGTTATTTGAAGTGGCACCGGCCGGTGTGGGCGGCGAAGATTTACTCGCACCCGCCAAAGAGATGGCGTGGATGCGCGAAGTGTCCCGTAAAACGGGTTGCCCGATATCGTTCATTCTCGCGCAACCAAATGCTGACCCGCATTCTTGGAAAGAAATGCTCGCGATGTGCCGCGAAGGCGATGTAAATGGGGCGAAACTTCATCCGCAGGTATTTGGTCGTCCGGTCACCATTCTCTATACCTTTCAAAATCTCAATCCATTTTCGCGGTATCCAAGTTTCGAGCCTTACGCAGCGATGCCGCATGAGCAGCGCATGAACGAACTGCGAAAAGATGAGGTGCGGGCGAAAATACTGGCGGACCATGATCCAACTGACGATGCTTGGACTGTTTTGCTCGCCGACCCGTGGCCCCGTACCTTTGTGTTGGGCGACCCGCCCAATTATGAACCCGGTCCGGAGCGAAGTGTGGCTGGCATCGCTGCAGCGCGAGGGCAAACGCCTGAAGAGGTCGCCTACGATTTACTACTAGAGAACGATGGTAAGGCATTCTTATTTTTTGCGGTTAATGGTTATGCCTACGGAGATTCCGAGCCATTACGAGAAATGCTGAGTTTCGATCGCACCGTTATCGGCGCTGCCGACGGCGGCGCGCACGTCGGATTTATCTGCGACGCAAGTGTACCGACCACAATGTTGACGCACTGGTGCCGTGATCGCACCCGCGGCGAGCGATTGCCTTTAGAATTTGTAGTTAAAAAACAAACGCTCGATGCGGCTAAATTATTTGGCCTCGAAGATCGCGGATTGATCGAACCCGGTTATCGCGCCAATTTAAATGTCATCGATTTTGACAATTTAAATGTGAAACCGCCGCAAATGGTCAACGATTTGCCCACCGGCGCGTCACGTTTGTTACAAGAGGCGACCGGCTATGTCGCAACATTGGTGGGCGGTGAAACAACGCGAGAAAACGGTCAATACACGGGCGCGGTTCCGGGGCGATTGATGCGCGGAGGAAAATAAATGTCGAAAAAGAAATCAAAATCGCTGTTGCCAAAAGGATTCAAATCGTTGGAAAAATGGGTGGATATGTGGGTTTTGCCAGATTCGCAGGCGCGAACCGAGCAACGCCACGCTGCCGATTACGATGATCTAAAAGCGTTCTACGATGACATGTTTGCTAAAGCAGAAAAAGCGCTGGCTTACCTACAAGAAAAACAACTCGGAGAGTTGGATGAACGCGAAGAGCGTTTGCTGAAGCTGATGCTGTCGCTGGCGGAGATTGGCCCGTCGGTTGAGTGGTATCAGCAAAACGCCGTTGTTGATGGATTTCCACCGGAGCGTTTTAAATTAACTGTGCAAATCCCAGATAATGTCGCCCAAGGCGTTTAAGCAAAAAAACTCGATCTAGTTTAGACCCATATGTAATGCTGTAACGGAAGTAGACGAATGAATAAACCTCAAACTTTTGAACTTACGCCTGCTAATCTCACCTTAAAGCATCCCGAGCTTGGAACTGGGCCTGTGCCAACGGACATGTACTGGCAACCTGAATATTACGAGCGGGAAATGCAAGCAATATATAAACGCGCCTGGTTGTGCGTTGGCAGAGTTGAACAAGTTAAAAACCCTGGCGATTTTTTCGTTAAGGACATTAAGACTTTTGAAATGTCCGTAATCGTGGCGCAGGCGAAAGACAAAAAAATTCGCGCCTTCTACAACGTTTGTCAGCACCGAGGAAATCACGTCGAACTAAAGGCATGCGGGAATGCCAACGGCTTTGTCTGCCCCTTTCACGGCTGGAGTTACGGTTTGAATGGTCGCTTGGCTGCGGTACCTGATCAGCGTGCGTTTTATGACCTCGATAAAAAGCAAAAAGGTTTGCAGGAAATTAATCTCGATATTTGGGAAGGGTTTATTTTCATCAATTTTGCCGAAGAGCCTGGCGAGACGCTGACAGAGTTTCTAGGTCAACAGGGTGCCGATCTGGTTGGCTATCCTTTTCACGAAGGCACGGAAATTTTTGAATACGAAGGCGTCATTAAATGTAATTGGAAGTGCATGGTTGATTCGTTTTGCGAAACCTACCATGTGCCAATGCTGCATCGTTTGTCGGTTAGCGATACGTTAGCAAGTCCCGAAAATCCCCACGGCAGACTGATCGATATTCGTTTAAAGGGCCCACATCGCACGCAATCAGTCTGGGGGAACACATCATACACACCCAACCCTGTGCAAGGCCTTGCTTTTGCCAACGCGCCTGGGCCGTCGATAACGAGCGGCAGTGTCGATAACGAACGGGAATTGCCAAAGGGTTTAAACGAAACTCGCGCGCCAAATTGGTCAATCGACGTCACCGTTTTCTTCCCGAATTGGATTATCGTGATGGGCACCGGCATGTATTTCACCCATCAGATGTGGCCACTATCATCCAATGAAGTCATTTGGCAAATGCGCGGCTTTTTGCGCCCGGCTACCAACGCGGCGCAACGCTTTGGGCAGGAAAATTCTATGGTTGAATTGCGCGACGCAGTGCTTGAAGATTGCAATACCTTGGAAAGAATTCAGCAATCTTTAGATCAAGGATTGTTGAAAGAATTTGTCTTCCATGACCATGAGCTCGCCCTGCGACATCAGTATCACGTTGTGAAAGAGTGGCTAGCGCGTGGTGCGGCATAGTTAAATAACGCATCCCCCAACCCGGTTCTCGGTAGGCATCCGCTACCGTGCTCGCTCGCGGTTCCGTCGTTGAAAAAAATTCGAGCGATTACATAGCCTTTGGTGGGGTGTGTGGTCACTTGCGACGGTTAAAAATTGGTAGTTTTTAACATTTTGTTCGTGAGATTTGCGGTTAGTATAGACAGTCGATAGATCGCGACCTCGAGCGCGACCATAACAAACAATAAAAATAGCTTGTCAGGTAGGGACCGATAATGCGAACACTCCACGCGCTTGCGCTTAGTGCGCAGTACTTAGCTGTGCGTTGCTTATTCATTTGCGCGTGCGTAGTGATAACAGACGCTAACGCCATAATCACAAACATGCAAATCACAGGCGGCGATGCGTTTGGCACTGGCGCGCCGGATTTGAATCCCGATCCGAACCAAGTCTTTTCCGCGAATGTATTTGACGACGATGATCTGCATGGGTTTGATGAACAGCAAAATTTGGATCTGTCGGAGAATCTCGAGTTAGACGACATACAACCCGGTGCAACCAGCCACGTACTGGGTGTCGGTTCTACTGTTTCGAGTCACGTTATTGTTTTTGATCCGCTAGCTCCAACCAGCGCGACACGAAGCTTGATCGGCTTTGTTGAATTTGATCAACCGATACTTGGGGTTTACACCACCAACGCCGGCTTAAATGGTTCTGCGCCTATCTTAGGGCTGCCAGCGTTTAGTTATAACGTGACGAATGGCAAACTCGAAGGTAGCGATTCCTACACAATATCTGGTAACAGATTGGATATCGAAATCAACGCTGCCTCTCCAGGCGACTATATTCGCGTTGTTACCGGCACGATGCCGACGCTCGGGTTTAACGAATGTGGTGTTACAGATCAAACGATTTTCGGCACGATCACCGGTGGTGATTCCTTAGCAGCTGGCGGTGTCTTCCGCCAAATCTGTGAGCCCATTGGGCCGGTAGGTGCCGATAATTTCCAACGTGTGGATCTACTGGCTTTTGAAGAACAGCAAAATGTGACACTGGTGTCAGATTTGCAGGTCGACGATACCAACGCCGTACCCGCCGGCGCAACCGTATCGAGTTTCTATGTTGTTTTTGATCCAACGGGCAACGGAAATTTTACGGTGGAAGCTGATGTCGTTTTTCCCGGCACGATAGTTGGCATTATCGAAGATTTGCAGTTGCTACAAGACAGCGATTTTTTGGGGGATGCTTCCGCTACGTACTTGAGTCCCGGGATGCGTGGCCTTGAGAATTTCGATAACGTGAGTGGCATAGGTACTAACACCCTAACGCTTAGATTTGGAGCGGGCTCACCCGGGGACGTGGTGCGAGTTATTCTAAGCGCGACGCCTGCGAGTCTACCAGTCAACGTTTGTCCTCCAGCGCAACAAACCCTAACTGGGGCGGTAACCGGCGGTGATTCCTTCACTAGCGGTGGCGTGTTCATTGAGTTATGTGACCCGATTGGAAATGTCGGTAACAATAATTATCAGACCGACGATTTGTTTGCATTTGCCGAGCAGCGAGGTACTCAGTTAGCCGGAGACCTCATGGTGGATGAAGGCCCGAATGCCGTGATTCCGGTCGGCACTAATATTGACAGTTACTACGTGGCCTATGATCCTAGTTTCTCGAGTGACATTGAAGGGACTATTACTTTTCCAAAACCGATCTTAGGCGTTTTGACTACACAAGACTCATTAAACGCGAGCGATGACGGAAACCCGATTGATCTAGGTAATCCAACGGCGAATTATTTAAACCCAAGCTTGCGCGGTCTCGAAGAGAACGCGGACTCAGTCTCAGTTAATGGGAATGAATTGACGATTTCGTTCGATGCCAATACGCCCGGTGACTATATCCGGGTAATTACGGAGAGCACTGTGGTACCGGAAACGCAAGTGCCAACTATGCCTTTGTGGGCTGTGTTTTTAGCGGGCGCCGCGTTGTTGGCTTGTTGGAATATGGCGTTACGCCGAGTGGCAATCCGCAATAAATTCAGCGAATAGTGTTACAACTCCGGATACTAAATCCGTAATCCCGCTTCCTTCATCAACGGCAATACCCGGTCGCCGAAGTAATCAAGTTCGACAAGATAGTCATGCCAGATTAGCGCCATCCCTTCTACCCCAACCTGCTCAAGTTCAACGAGACGCTCCACAACTTGTTCAGGCGTGCCGACCAAACGATAACCACCCCAGCCGGCCGCAAAACTTAGCGCGAACTCGCGAATTTGTTCGTTGAATCCTTCGCTTTGTATCCCCAATACGTTCATGATGTTTTCGGCCGCGCCCCAATCAGTGTGTTTCAAAATATGGTTTAGCGCATCTTCAGCTTCTTTTTCTGTGTCTCGGCACAACATAAATCCGTAACCAAGCACGCCAATATCGCGATTATATTTTTTTGCCCTACTTTTAATATCTTTCACCAAGGCTTCGCCGGTTTCAAGAGAATTCATCGTTATGAAATTAAAGTCTACATGCTTGGCAGAGAATTCTCGTCCCGCTTCTGAGGCACCGGCATTTACCAAAACGGGGTAGGGCGACTGTAGAGGCTTAGGTTGCATATAGCCGTCGTTGATTTTGTAGTTCACCCCATCATGATTAAATCCGTCTTCTTGCCATAAACGTTTGACCACCGATATCCATTCATCGGCCATTTCATAGCGGGCATCGTGGTCCAATTGTGAAATACCAAACATTTCCATTTCCGGCGTGAACCAGCCGCAAACTGTATTCAATCCGAAACGACCATGAGAAATGTGGTCAATCGTCGTTGCCTGCTTCGCAGCGAGTAAGGGGTGCACGGTAGGAACGTGGGACGTTGCGAACACGCAGATCTTTTCTGTTTGCGCACATAGCGCACTGGCCCAAGTATAAACTTCCATACAGTTGCCGTTATATTCGGTTTCGCCACCAAAACTCCGCCAACGACCAAATGGAATAATGAATTCCAAACCAAGTGATTCTGCCTTCTGCGCGATTTCAAGGTTGTGCTCATAGGTTGGCTCAAAAGAAGTGGGCGCCGTGCTAAGTGTCCCACCGCTGCTGACGTTTATGCCGAACAGTCCAATTTTCATGCGGTTGGCATTGAACAACGGGTGTGCGCTACTTTGTCGTGTCTCGTAACTGTTCATTAAACGATTTCTTTTTTGTCGCGGCTTAAGGCATGCATTATCCAGACACACAACATCCCCAAGCATATCGGTAATAGCCAACGACCGCCCACCTCAGTAAATAACATCCAGTCTAGGTAAAGCGGTTTCTCGCGTACGACCTTTGCCTTGCTCGCGTATTCTTGAAGGAAGGTTTCAACCTTGCCAACGAGAAGGAAAGGCGTTGTTAGGAGCAGGGTCAACACGCCCGCAGGGAGCGATAATAATAAAAGTGTTCCGCGTTGTTTCCACGATGATACTGGCCAACAGATGACAACGATAAATAACAGAACCAATGGCACCAGGATATGCTCGACGTTGGTCCCGGCAGTGATAGATGCCCCAGAGTTGATTCCCAGCGCTTTAATACTTGGTTTTGCCACGCCAAAATTCGCGTCAATTAAAAGCATGCGAGAGTCGGGTTCCTCCCAAGCGAAATTGACGTAAAAATCGTCAGTGATGTTTTGCGCAAATCCGCGCATCAACGGAAAAGTGCTTTCCACAATAGCTTTTCCACAGACGATACCTAATAGGGACAGTACCAGCCAGGCCAGAACAATCTTCCCGCTGAGTTTAAGCAGCTGTTTGGAATCGGACGTCATGATCTTTTACCCAGTTAAGCCACCAGATAAAGAAGCAGCACATAATAATGATAAGTAAGGTGGGTATGTAGTAAGTATGCAATGGTGTAAACCAATCAGGTTTTATTGATACAACAAAATACAAAACCACGACGCGGGTTTGGTTAAGTAGGTAGATCAGCACTAATCCGCTTAGCACGCCCCAGGCCTTAAATTTAAACGAAGCAGAAAACGCCAGTATTGCCGATGCCATGATGAAGAATACGCCGGAACCATCACACCCACGCACGATTTCTAGTATGGCAGTTTTGGATATCAGCCGATGGCCCTCAACTCGCACAGTATCGGGTGCGGTAAGCGTGTTGATTACCCAAGCTGCGGGTTCGTTAATACACCATCGATAGACAAAATTGATTAGATACTCGATCGGTACAGCGAGATAGCTGAAATGCATTACCGCGTACAGCAAGATAAACAAAACAACGAAGCGCACCTGAGGGCTTAGGTTTTCCATCTGCCCATTATCCCGTGTTCGTTAGGCAGCAGCAACGAAAATCACTTTGCATTAGCGTGACAGATTCCATATAACCGGGGTTGCGAGAGCAGCGAGCGCCGTGGGTATTCTAGGTGCTTACAACTTGCTTAAAGCTTTTGTAACTTTCTCGCCTACGGTTTGCAGCTGAGTAAATGCGGCGAGTTTTGCGGCGTTCGCGTCGCCAGCGATAATCGCGCGCCGCATTTCGCGATGCGATTTTTTTATGGCTTTGGAAAAATACAAAGATCCGAAAGCAAGTTTGATGTAGAAATCGCTGCGGTCCCACAGCGATGAGGCGAATTTTGTTGAAACCGGCGAACGAGCCATGGCGTGTATAGCTGAGTGAAAACGTAAATTGAGTTGCCGATAAATTGGATCTCTCGCTTCCGGGCCGCCGGCAAGTTTTAGTTTGTTATCAATATTGGCACACAGCGTTTTGAACTCTTCAATTTCTGACGGTCGACGACGTTCAGCCGCTAAGCCCACTACGGTGGATTCGACGGTTGCAAAAAGATTAAAAAAATCGACAACATCCGTCGCGATGGGAGTGCTCACGTGACACCCTACCTGGGGAATAATTTCGACAAAGCCATCCGCTTCAAGCCGTTTCATTGCTTCCATCACGGGTACGCGGCTACAGGCAAGCTGTTCGGTCACCGCCACGACAGAAATTTTATCGCCGGGCGTCAATTCTCCTTCCAATAAGGCTTTGCGAAGATGCTGATACGCAAGTTCAGCACGCGGTTGAGCAGCGGCTTGAGCCGTGCCGTCGGCGATATTAGTAATTGAAGTGACCATTGCAAGTGTCAGCGATTGAGAAGTGATAAAAAAATCTTGCTCAGAGCCGCGGAGATTCCTGTTGAAATCTAACTAATATATTAGTATGTTAGCACGAGTCCAGCCTGAAAATATATTAGGGTGAGAACTTTATTTGAATTACCGGTAGTGCTAAACACATGAAAATGCGACTAGGTGCCTTTCTATTACCGTCCGCTGGTGCGTCTCCGCAAGAGTTTGAGCGCGGCTTTGCCGGACAAAATCCCAACTTCTATCAGCGGGGCTTGCAAGATTGCTCTCGACTAATTCGCCAAGTTGAAGATCTTGGTTTTGATTTTGTTGCATTTTCAGAGCATCACTTTCATTTGGAAGGTTTAGAAATTTCGAACAATCCGGTGCTTCTGGGTACTTGGGCGGCTATGCAGACGTCGCGTTTACGGATTGCGCAAATGGGTAATGTCCTACCGGCACGCAACCCTATCCTGCTCGCCGAAGATCTTGCGATGCTCGACCATTTCTCTGTCGGGCGTATGGCGGCTGGTTTCGCCCGCGGATACCAATCCCGGCACGTGATGGCCATAGGGCAAAAAATGAATGCGACTTGGACGTCGGCTAACGATCCGGACTACGCCGAGCATGACCGCGTTAATCGGGAGCTATTCAACGAACATTACGCCATCATTCGTAAAGCTTGGGCTAATGAGATGTTCAATCATCAGGGGCAACACTGGCAAATTCCACCAAGCGGCGTTCAATGGGATCACCCAGCCACCCAGGACATGGCGCCCGGTATGGTCAGTGATCAAGGGGTGTTACAAAACATTGGGATCGCGCCCATGACCTTGCAAGATCCCGAGTCGATTGAAATCTTCATCCCTTTCACCATGAGCCCAGAAACCATTGAATGGTCGGCGAAAGAAGGCATCACGCCAATTATCTTCACGCCAATCGCCGAACATGCGAAGGCGTCAGTGGATCTCTATCACCAAGCCGCGAACGAGGCCGGCAGAGACATTGAAAGAGGACGTGGTCTCGGTCATTTTCGGGAGATTGTGGTCGCCGATACCGAAGCCGAAGCTCAGGCGATTATGGAACGGGGTTTGGGTTATATCTGGACCCGTTGGCATGACTGGTTCGGATTCAACGAAGCCCTCCGACGGCCGGGTGAGACCGGCGAGATCGCTAATACCCCCAACACGGTTCGGGAAAGAGGCTATTCCATTTGTGGCACGGTGGACTCTGTCGCAGCACAACTGGAAGCGATGATAGAAAACCTCAACACCGATCTGATAGTTCCGTGGATTGCGGCCGGACCCGCGCCGATTGATGGCTTGCTGAAATCGAACGAGCTGTTGGTCGAAAAAGTGTTACCAAAAATTGGCGTTGAGCTAACGCAACGTCAACCGGTCATGCGCGAGAGTTTTGGTGGTGACAATTGGCGTCAACAAGCCCAAGGATAACAAACAGCCCCGACGGATAGTTTACACATGGCAATAAGAACAGGCTCAGATTACATCAGCGCGCTTAAGGACGGTCGCGAAGTTTGGTACGGCGGCAAAAAAGTCGACGATGTGACAACGTTCGATGCTTTCGCGGAGCCGATTAGGTCGATTGCTGCTTTATATGATTTGCAAAACGATCCCGC
>JBCCFA010000072.1:0-13143 GCA_039029975.1 Pseudomonadota bacterium | reverse complement strand
GTGGAACCATACTCCCGCTCAAAGGCTGCAATTTCTTGCCTATATTTATCGTTAGACTCAAACTCATCTTCAAACAATTTGCCGTCTTTGCTACCGTAAAGGAGCAGATTAGAATCAACACGTTCTTCAACCGAAGTGTGACCGAACCGTTGACGGAATCGCTCGCAACCAAGTTGAATTCGGTAAAATCTGCGATTAGTTGCAGCACCGCTCGGACTTCGATGTCTTGAAAGTTTAACGACAATCTTTCGCCCGTGTAACCAAACTTCTCTTTCTTGAGTTGTTCTTCCTCTTCGCGCGTTAACGGTTTAATTTCCAGTGTAAATGTATTTTCGGACTGGTAGGCCAAGTGCTCATAAAGGCCGATTGGCGTGATTACCATTCGCGTACCATTGCCGTGCGGAAAGGTATCAATTTCTTTTGCCGGTGTCGCAAAATCGATTACATCGAGGCGTCGATCCAAATCCCCAGGTAAACCGGTTTCGATAAAATCGACGATAATGTTTTTGCCTTGCTCCCGAATATTGATTCCTATATTAGGGTCTGAAACATCAACAAGGATTTGAGCTTCACCTTCGGCGCCACGTCTGAAATCGATATCTCGAATGCTAGCGCCGGCTGCGTCACCAGCCATTGTAATTGCTTCAGAAGACGCGCTCTTGGATTCCAGGTCTGCCTGTAAGCCATCTAAAGTAACGACTACGGTATCGCCCTGAGTTTCGATGCTGTACGGGACTAACTGAACTAGATTGAGCACAACTCGGGTACGGCCATCAGCCTCGACTGCAGTAACGCTTTCGGCATTGCCGACCCCGATAGCTTGATTCTTCTTGCTAACGTTCAGGCTGGTCGCCGGAAAATCCAACGCGACTCGCGCTGGGTTATCAATAGTGAAGCTTAGAGGATCGGCACCTAGTGGTTCTGAGAGCGATAGCTTAATTTGCACGCGGTCACCCGGTAGCGACGTGTAACTGATATCGTCTAAGCTCGCGGCATGAGCACCGCTAGAAATTAGATATAGGCTTAGCCAAATTAGAGTTATCGCTATAACACGTATTTTACGCATCGCGGAATCTCCGAAACGGTTATTAGATTTTGATCCGAATATATATGAATTTTCGAGCTTCATGAGCTTCGTCCCTTGATGGATTTTTAGCCTTCTTCGTACAATGCGAGCGTGGCTTCTCGCTCTTCCCATCGACCTTCTGAATCTTTGACGATCTCTCGTAGGTCGATTCGGTCTTCTTCAATGTTAAGTATTTTTCCGTAGTTTCGCCCTAGGTAGTTGCCTACTTGCACGCGGTGAACGACACCCGAAGTGTCTTGCACAATTCCCCATAGCACTGCGCGGTCTTCCAATATACCAACCATCCGTAAGGAGTCGAGTTCAAATTGTTCCAGGTCTTCCCGGTTATGGGTGAGTATCTCGGTTGCAAATCTTCGTTGTTCGGGATCATCGGCCGGTGTAATTTCTTTCTTCTCTTCTTCCCGAACAAGGAAGGATCTAAACGGGTCACGCAAATTCATATTGCCCGCTTGGTAGAGATACCGCTCATAAGGCTTGATCGGTGGTAGAGGATCAATTCGCCCGCCAGGACGAGCGAGTACTTCATCGCGGTAACTTTCCAGATCACTCATGTCTTTGTTGACGCAGCCCGCTAGGGACAGTGACGCGGCACCGAATAAAAGGACACGTTTAAGCCATGCTAGGGTCGTTCTTACGCAATTCTTCATTTCCCTGAAGCCACTTCCTCTTCCTCGTCCATGTAACGGTAGGTCTTGGCGGTCGTTTCTAAAACTAAACCTTTATCATCGCCAATTGGACGAATCTTGATATCGTGATTTGTAACAATTCGTGGTAGGTCGGACACGCCGCTAATAAATTCGCCAAATTCGTGATATCCACCCTTTACGCGGATCTGAATAGGCAGTTCGACGTAGAAATCCGCAGGTTGCTCACGGCCTGGTTTGAATAGATCAAACTCGAGGCCGGCTCCCAGGCCTTGTTGCGATATATCTACCAATAACGCCGCTACTTCTGTTTTGTTAGGCAGCCGTTTAAGCAAATCGCCGAATGTTTCCTTTATGTCTTCTAACTGTTGTTTCAGGGCGCCTAGATTTGCCGCCTTTTTCTGCTTTGCTTCGAAGGTAAGGCGCAAGTTTTGCTCTTCTTCTTGCACTTTCGCTAACGATTCTTGCAGCGGACTAATGTCCTTCCAGTAAGCGAGACCAAATATTGCTGCGCAAATTAAAATGATGAACACGATTTTTACCGGGACCGGCCAGCTACCGATATTGTCGAAACTTAGGTTGTTAAGTTCTGAGAGCGTCATCAGGCTTCTTCCTCTTCCATAGCAGCTTTGTCTGCTGACGGTGAAGTCTGCTTAAATTTCAAAATGAAATCCGCAATGCGTCGACCATCTTCACTGGAGGATTGGATGATGTCTAAACTCGGATCCTTCAGCCAGTCGGATTTTTCGACATTTCGCATGTAATTAGAGACTCGAGCATTCGATTGTGCTGCACCGCGAATTGTGATGTCCGACCCGCGCTGTGAGATTTCTCTAAGAAAAACCCCTTCGGGCAATGAGGTCACGAGTTCATCAAATATGTGGACGATGATCGGGCGCGAGGTTTGTAAGGTTTCAATTGCCTTCATGCGAGCAAGCAATCGTTCTTTTTCCTTTTCTAGCTTCCTAATCTCTTCAATTTTCTTATCGAGCTGCTTGTTCTCCTCGACAATAAAAGCGTTGCGCGATTCTTGGTAGTTAATGCGTTCTTGGAAATGCCAATGTACCGCGCCCCACGCGAGTAGCGTGAGTACGGCGCATATTCCAACAATGGTTAAGTATTCCTGTTGCTTTTGGCGTCTAAGTTCTTCTCGCCATGGCAGAAGGTTGATTTTTGCCATTAATCGAAACTCCTCAAAGACAGTCCACAGGCAATCATCATTGCCGGTGCATCGTTTGCTAGGGCGTCCGCACGCACTTTCGAGGCGACCGACATGTTTGCGAAAGGATTAGCGATGGTAACCGGAACATCCACTTTTGGTGTGATTAGTTCGTCAATATTTGCGATCGACGCGCATCCGCCGGCAACAATCACATGGTCAACCGCGCCGACTTGGCTTGATGAGTAAAAGAATTGCAGAGCTCGGTTGACTTCCTGCGCCATTGATTCCTTGAAAGGTTCAAGCACCTCTGGCTCGTAATTATCTGGTAGTCCCCCTTGGCGTTTGGCCAAGCCGGCTTCTTCGTATGACAAGCCATAACGTCGTTGAATTTCGTCTGTTAGCTGACGTCCGCCGAAAAGTTGTTCTCGGGTGTAGATGATCTTGCCTTCTTGAAGCACGCTTAGGGTAGACGTGGTAGCCCCTACGTCCATGACGGCAATCACATGAGCATCTTCTACACCGCCACCGCCAGCGGCGATAAGTTCAACGGCATTTTCGAGCGCGAAGGCCTCAACATCAACTATTTTGGCTTGTAAGCCGCCCACCTCGAGTGCCGCAACACGGATATCCACGTTATCGCTGCGTGATGCCGCGAGTAAAACATCAACTCGGTCGGGATCGGACTCCGATGGATTCAGTACCTGAAAATCTAAGCTAATCTCGTCGAGCGAATAGGGGATGTACTGATCGGCTTCGATTTGAATTTGGCCTTCCAATTCTTCGTCGGAGAGGTTGCCCGGCATCGAGATAACCTTGGTGATAACTGCCGAGCCAGCCACTGCGCAGGCTGCCGTTTTGGTGCGAGTGCCGGATTTTTTCACCGCCCGACCAATCGCTTCGCCGACTAGGTCGGCATCCGTGATATTCTTCTCAACGACTGAATTCGGTGGGAGCGGTTCCACTGCGTAGCTTTCCACCCGGAAGCGAGAACCACTGCGGGCGAGCTCAAGCAACTTGACCGACGTCGAGCTGATATCAATGCCCAGTACTGGAGTCTGTTTACGTCCGATAAGAGCCACTACTTTTCCCTTATAAATTAATAAGTTACAGCAATAACGTATGATTAAACCTTAGGTGATATCGCTAACTATAGACAAACGCCACCAAAAAAACAATTATTTTTCGATTAAAAAATCAATAAAAACCGCTATTTACAGAGAAATATTAAAGCAAAAACACAATATGTATAGTGCCCGGAAGTAAGAAATACACAATATGTTGAGGTTATCATTTTACTTGCTACTAGCCGCAAGCCTGATCACGATTTTGGCCTTGGGCGGGGTGATGTGGTACGTAGTCCCAAATTTGCCCCAAACGACTGATTTAAGTGACGCGCATCTGCAAACGCCGATGCGGGTTTTCACGCGCGATGGGCAGTTGATTGCTGAATTTGGTGAGAAACGCCGGCACCCCGTGGCGATTGCTGACGTACCCCTGGTAATGAAGCAGGCATTTCTCGCCGCCGAAGACGATCGTTTCTACCAGCACCCCGGCGTTGATTGGATAGCAATTGTGCGCGCGGCGCTCGATCTGTTGCAATCCGGATCGAAACGTCAGGGCGGTTCAACAATAACGATGCAGGTCGCGCGAAACTTCTTCTTGAGCCCTGAAAAAACCTACGAGCGAAAATTAAAAGAAATTGTTTTGGCATTAAAAATTGAACGCGAACTGAGTAAAGACGAGATACTTGAACTTTATTTGAACAAAATTTTTCTCGGTCACCGTTCCTATGGTGTGGGTGCGGCGTCCTTGGTTTACTACGGTAAACCGCTCGAAGAGTTAAGTTTGGCCCAGCACGCAATGATAGCTGGGCTGCCGAAGGCGCCCTCAAAAACAAATCCTGTCTCCAGTCCCGAAGCCGCCAAAGATCGCCGTCGTTACGTGTTGTCTAGAATGTTGAAGTTAGGTTTCATTAACGAATCACAGTTTGCCGAAGCGGTAGAGCAGCCGATAACTGCGTCGGTTCACGGACAAAAAACTGATGTGTCCGCGCAGTACGTCGCGGAAATGGTTCGCGCCTACATGCAAGAAAAATACCCTGACGACCTGTACACAGCGGGTTACCAGGTTTACACGACCATCGACGGTAGGATGCAAACGGCGGCCAATAACGCTTTACAAAAAGCACTGATCAATTTCTCCGAGCGACATGGTTACCGCGGGCCAGAACAGCAAATTAGTCTTGACGACGAAAACAGTACTGATCCCTCAAGTTTGCTTCAAGGCTACATCGATATTGGCGGACTAAAGCCGGCAATCGTGGTTGAAGTTGCCGAGCAGCAAGTGACGGTGGTCACTAAAGAGGAACAAAAAAAGATTATTCCTTGGGAAGGGTTGCGCTGGGCGAAGGCTCATAAAGCGCAGGATTCTACCGGACCAACTCCGAAAACTAGCGCAGATATTCTCCAGGTAGGAGATGTCATAAGACTGCAATGGATTGCTCCCTTACCAGAGGATCAGGTCAAGAAAACAACGAGTGAAGCAGAAAAACAAGGCTACTGGCGATTGGCCCAAATTCCGGAAGTGGAAGGTGCTTTAGTTTCGCTTGCTTCTCAAAACGGCGCGATCGAATCATTAGTTGGTGGCTTCGATTTTTACAAGAGTAAATTCAATCGCGTTATTCAGGCGCAGCGACAGCCAGGTTCTAATTTCAAACCGTTTGTTTATTCGGCCGCGCTTGAGCACGGTTTTACGGCGGCTAGTTTTATCAACGACGCGCCAATCGTGTTTGATGCACCAGGCTTGGAAGAGGCAGCATGGCGGCCTGAAAACTACAGCGGCAAGTATTTCGGGCCAACCCGTTTGCGTGTTGCGCTAACGAAATCGCGTAACTTGGTATCAATACGATTGCTGCGAGCAATTGGTATTGATAATGCAGTTCAGCACGCGGAAAAATTTGGTATAGACGTTGATCGAGTGCCGCGGAATTTGTCCCTTTCTTTAGGGAGCGGCGAGATCACCCCGTTGGAATTAGTCAGAGCCTACGCCGTCTTATCGAATGGCGGTTACTTAGTTGAACCTTTTTTTGTCGACCGGGTTACGGATAAATTTGGTGAAGAAATTTTTGCCGCGAGCCCGCCAACGGTATGCGATCAATGTCTAGAGTTTGGTGAGCCTGCAAGTGCTGATACGTTGAACAACGAAATATCGACCATTGGCTCAGCGGAGATCACCGCAGCTGAGCCAATGATTGACGAGAGCCGGATAGCTAATCCGGTGGCGCAGCGGACGGTTAGTGCAGATAACGTGTGGGTGATCAGTTCGATACTTCGTGACGTGATTACCTCCGGTACCGGGCGTCGTGCGCTGTCACTCAAAAGAAAAGATATCGCAGGGAAAACCGGTACGACTAACGATCAAAAAGACGCTTGGTTCTCGGGATTTAATGCTAGAACCGTCACAACCGCATGGGTCGGATTTGACGATTCGATCAGTCTCGGCAGGCGAGAGACCGGTGCGCGGGCCGCATTGCCGATGTGGATAGATTACATGCGAGAAGCACTTAAAGACACGCCGGAATTGGTACCAAATAAGCCACCCGGCTTAATTACGCTTCGGATAGACCCTACCACCGGCATGCCTGCAAGCGTTAATAATAAGAACGCTATCTACGAGTCTTTCCGGGAAGGTGACCAACCACAAAGATCAACTTCCCCGCGCACGCCGATAACTTTTGATCAAACAGACGACACCGCGGATCAGCTTTTCTAGCGCAGGCCCAGTGCCGGTTCTTATTCACCTCTTTAGCCCCAAGGCCATACATATAGAAGATACCTAATGGGTATGAACGATCTGAGGCTAGAAATTGCTCAGCTGGCTGCAAACTACCTACGAGAAGGCTTGGTTGAGTCTTTTCAGCTCGCGAAAGAGCGTGCGGCGAAATCCATCGGCGCGAGCAAAGACGCAGATTATCCGTCAAATATAGAACTTCAAAAATGTTTGGTGGAAAACTTGCAGCTGATGGAGGGCGACGTTTGGCATCATCGAATCGCTGATATGCGCACCGCGGCGCTTGCGGCAATGAAGTTTTTCGACGAATTTGATCCGCATCTTGTGGGCAGCGTGCTTTACGGAACTGCCGTTCAAGATTCGGTAATTTCGATCCACGTGTACAGCGACGATTTGGAATCGATAATCTTTAGGCTCACTGACGCAAACATTACATATCGATTGAATGATCAAACGCTAAAGCTGCCACGCAAAGATTCAGTCACTTTTCCAGTGATAGAAATAGCGATGTCGGAATTCGATTTTGATATTGTTATCTGTGCGTTAGCGTACAGGTTTAACCCGCCGATTAGCCCACTTGATGGGAAACCTTATTTACGGGCCGACCGTGAAAAGCTTGAACAACTCATTGGTGCACAGCAAACGCTATTCGGAAAATATTTCGATGTGCGCCTAGCGGGCACTCCGCGTTGAGAGAGCTGTTCATCCAAGTTGCTGTCTTTGCCCCACTACGAGGAACGTTCACCTATTCGGCGCCCGGTGTTGCAGGTGATATTGTCGAACTAAAACGCGGTCAGGCGGTTCGTGTACCGTTTGGTCGTTCTTCGCGACTTGGCATCGTGGTCCAGGTTACTGATAGCAAGGGCAACTACGGTGGCGAAATTAAACCAATCAACGAGCTATGCGGGCCAGAACCGCTGTTAAAAGAGGATGACTTAATCCTCGGAGAATGGGCGGCGAACTATTATCATCATCCAATCGGTGAAGTTTTCGCCGCGATGTTGCCGGTAAAAACTAGGCGAGACGGCAGACCAAATAAAGAACTCCGCACTAAGTGGCGATTGAGCACAGAGTTTGATCTTGGCAATCTCTCAAAAAGCGCAAAGCGCCAACTTGAAATGGCGGAGTTTATAGGTAGCGACGGGAAGTACAACGAGGAGCTGAGTTCCTTAGCATTTGATTGGCGTCGGGCGCTGAAGCAACTCGAATCCAAGGGCTTTGTTATCGCCGAGCAGGAACAATTAGTGCCATCCGCACAATCTGAAGCGTTGTTTTCCTATCGCGAAGTGCCATTGAATGATAAACAACGTGAGATAACGGACGGTCTGTTAGCTAGCAAAGGAGAATTTTCACCGAGTCTGCTGCACGGGGTTACGGGCAGCGGAAAGACAAATATTTACATTGACTTTATTGCGTCCACTATCGAAAACGGCGGCCAAGCTTTGTTGCTGCTTCCCGAAATTGCGATTACCCAACAGCTCGTTGATCGATTCACAGATGCATTCGGAGACACGGTTGAAGTTTCCCACTCTGGTTTAACAGACAGGCAACGGGCGCATGTATGGAGTAAGTATCGTCAAGGGCATAGTAAGATTTTGCTCGGGACTCGCTCAGCGGTGTGGGTTAGCGCGCAAGATTTACGTTGCATCGTTGTCGACGAAGAGCACGATCCTTCTTATAAGCAACTTGAAGGTTTCCGGTACAGCGCGCGGGATGTCGCTGTCTTCAGAGCAAGTCGGTTAGATATTCCAATAGTATTAGGTAGCGCGACACCGTCGTTTGAGAGCTACCGCAACGCGTCGCTTGGTAAATATCAGCTCTACACACTTGGTCAACGCGCGTCGGGTGCAACGATACCAACATTGCGAATTGAGGACATTCGTTCTCTTCGCTTGAAAGCAGGTTTATCACCGCAGTTAATCGCAGCAATTAACGCACGCTTAGCGCGCAAAGAACAAACGATATTATTTCTGAATAGACGTGGCTATGCGCCGGTCATGTTATGCCACCAGTGCGGCACGGTGTGGGAGTGCGAACGTTGCGATAGCAAGCTTGTATTGCATCGAGAATTAGGGCAACTGGTGTGCCATCAGTGCGACAAACGGCTACCCGCCAGCAGTGAACCAAACTGTTGCGATAATCCTGAAATGGTCCCATTGGGGCAAGGCACGGAACAACTGGCAGAACAGCTCGCCGAAATATTCCCCGACAGAATTATCCGCCGAATTGACCGGGATACAGTCCGAAAGAAATCGGAGCTCGATGAAATTTTGTCGCTCGCTAAAAACGGTGAGATCGATATTTTATTGGGTACGCAAATGTTGGCGAAGGGGCATGATTTTCCAAATGTGACCTTGGTTGGCGTTGTAGACGCAGATTCGAGATTATTTTCTCTGGACTTTCGTGCGGAGGAACGCCTCGCGCAACTCATCATCCAGGTGGCGGGTCGCGCTGGTCGCGCGCGTGCGGAGGGCGAAGTCATTGTGCAAACTCGCCAGCCCTTCCATTGGATCTTCGACGCGTTGGCAAACGGTCGTTATGATGAGTTTCTGCACAAAGGGCTAAGCGAACGCGAAGCAGCACAGCTACCGCCATTTCAGCAAGCTGCTTTGATCCGAGCCGAAGCGACGACGAAAGATTCGCCGTATGCGTTTCTGCGGGCGATGGTTGGCGGCTTACGGAAAAAATCGAACGGCGCATCGTTGTATGGCCCGATGCCTAGCCAAATCGAACGCCGAGCTGGTAAATATCGAGCCGAAGTGGTGGTCTTCACTCAAACTCGACCGCAGTTGGGTAACTTACTTACCGCAGCCGTATCACTAGCTGCCGACTTGCCGCAAAGCAATCGAGTACGTTGGCATATCGACGTCGATCCATTGGATCCCTAGCCAGCAATTGAATCTTAAACTCAAACGTCGGTGGTGAATTCCGCATCTATCGATTAGGATCTCGGCATGCGTTATCTGTTGAGTATTTTGTTTCTTTGTTCCGCTTCGGTCGCTTTCGCCTCCGGGGTAAATATCACGCCTGAGTTATCCTCTGTCGACATTACTCACGAAGGGCAAAAGGTCACGATTCAACGAAACCAGAATCCCGATAACAAAGTAAATCCGGCGTACGCAAAAACTTCGCGCGATTGCCCACCTTTTTGTATTCAACCTATCGAGTTAGCGCCCGGCGTAGAAACGATTGGAGAATTGGAGTTAGTCACTTATTTGACGCGTAAAGAAGATGGTGACAAATCAATAATGGTGATTGATTCGCGCACCCCCGATTGGGTTAAGCGAGGCACTATCCCGGGTTCGGTAAACATTCCGTGGACTAAATTAAGCCCAAGTGCTGGGGCTGATCCATTCGAAATTGCCGAGATTTTTGAGCAACGATTCGCGGTGATCGAACAGGAAGGTTTTTGGAACTTCGAGTCAGCCAAGACGCTGGTCTTATTTTGCAACGGCATGTGGTGCGGGCAATCCCCAACCAATATTAAAACTTTGCTTAAATTCGGTTATCCGGCGCATAAAATTAAGTGGTATCGCGGTGGCATGCAAAATTGGGAGAACCTCGGTCTTACCGTCGTGAAATAGGCACTTTACGCTAGTTTACCGCAGTGTTTTTATCAGAGTGACATAGAATCTTTAGCAATGGCCTTCGGCTCGAATTCTCAAAGCCTTCTTAAGTTCTTCAGGAGCACTAATTGAAAGCGCAACTATTGTCCGCTCTAGAAGCAGCCGTACAGCAATTGGTCATCCAGCTTGGCAGTGACGAGCGCATTGAAGTGCCAACCGTGAAGCTCGAAGTGCCGAAAAATCCCGAACACGGCGACTATAGTTCGAACATTTCGATGCTCTTAGCAAAACCGTTAAGAAAAGCGCCGCGCGATATCGCCGCAAATCTTCTCGAGTTGCTCGGCACGCCGAGCTTTCTTGAATCTACCGATATCGCCGGGCCAGGTTTTATTAACTTTACTTTAACGCAAAGCGCGATCACCCATGTTCTCCAAACGATTAGCGACACTGGAGATAACTACGGTCGAGTGTCGGCCTTAACCGGGCAACGAGTATTGATCGAATTCGTATCGGCAAACCCCACCGGCCCGCTACACGTTGGGCACGGGCGCGGCGCCGCCTACGGCGACGCTATTGCGAGCCTGCTAAGAGCCGCAGGTGCCGAAGTAGATACAGAGTATTACGTAAACGACGCGGGTCGACAAATGGATATCTTGACCCTCAGCGTCTGGATTAGATACCTACAAATTCACAAGCACGACGTGGGCTTACCTGCAAACGCCTATCAGGGCGGATACATTATTGAAATCGCAGAATCTTTGCGCGCGACCCATGGCGACATGTTTATCTCTGCGGTGATTCCGAAGATCGATGCCGAAGCGTCCGAAGAACATTTAGAACGAGCCTTAGACCAATCTATTAGTGCGGCACGAAATGCGCTTGGGGAGCAATACAGTTCAGTAGCCCGTTTCGTCTGCGACGCAGTGCTTGATGGTATTAAAAAAGATCTCAGCGCCTTTGGCGTTGAGTTTAAGCAATGGTTTTCGGAAAATTCATTGGTGGCAAGCGGAGCGCTAAACAGCGCAGTCGAGAGACTAGAACAGAGTGAACATATTTATGAGCAGGACGGCGCAAAGTGGTTTCGAAGTACCTCTTTTGGCGACGAGAAGGATAGAGTGGTTATCCGCGACAATGGTCTTAGCACCTACTTTGCATCGGATATCGCGTATCATGCCGAAAAAGCTAGCCGGACTTATTCACGACTAATCAATATCTGGGGCGCGGATCACCACGGTTATATCCAAAGAGTTCGCGCCGCGATGACCGCACTCGGTATCGAAGAGGAGCAGCTTGAAATTATTTTGGTACAGTTCGCTGCCTTATTTCGAGACGGCGAAAAGGTGGCCATGTCTACACGTTCAGGAGAGTTTGTCACCCTAATAGAACTAATCGAAGAAGTGGGAGCTGACGCAGCGAGATTTTTCTATCTAAGCCGGCGCGCCGATCAGCATTTAGATTTTGATTTGGACTTAGCGAAATCGAAAAGTAATGAAAATCCTGTTTATTATGTCCAATACGCGCATGCGCGTATTTGCAGCGTCTTTGATCAAATGAAGCAACTCGGTCAAACTTTCGAGCAGCCGGGTAGTGAGCAAACAGCTGAGAATTTGCAGGATATTAGGGAAAAATCCTTGCTTGCGATAATTGCGCAATTCCCGGAGCTCATTGCCTCTGCCGCTACCATGAGGGAACCGCACTTAGTGACAAATTACCTTCGCGAATTGGCTGCAGAATTTCATGGCTATTACAATGGAACCAAATTCTTAGTGGACGATCCAAGCGTAAGAGCTAGTCGCTTAAGTTTAATCGCGGCGGTTCAGCAAGTGATCAGAAACGGTCTAGCGTTGTTATCGATTAGCGCACCGACGAAAATGTAATGGCACGAGATTACAAAAACTCTGGGGCGAAGAAAAAAGCCCAACGCGAAAAACCCATGGGCAGTTGGATGTCTTTCGTTAGCGGGTTGAGCCTTGGACTACTGGTCGCTTTCCTCGTTTATTTGTGGCGAGATCAAGTGCCTGCGGTTGATGGTGGGCGTATCGCGAACCAGGTCGAGGAGTTTATTTTCGAAAAAGATCCGGAAAATACCGAAATTTCTGACATAGCGATCGACGACACGCCAACGCCAAAATTTGATTTTTACAACATACTGCCAGAGGTTGAGGTAAAGGTCCCCGACTGGCAACTGGAAGCAAATGACACCGGTGATTCTGGTGATTTGCAGCCAGGAACCTATGTTCTCCAGGTGGGTTCATTCAGGGAGCTGAAAGATGCCGATCGCGCGAAAGCGCAGCTCGCCCTCAGCGGGATGCACGCCAAAATCCATCGCGTGGTGATCAACGGCCAAGACGTTTGGTATCGCGTTCATCTCGGCCCCTTCGAAGACTCAGAAACTATTCAGGCGGCGCGCCGCAAACTCATCGAGTCGAAAAACGATTTCATCGTAATAAGAATGGGTAACAGCTAGCTAACGCTAGGAAGGACACGGTTCCTCTCTCAGTCGTTTTAAATTCGCTTTGGTTGCCTGATGAAAGGCTGACATTCCGTCGCCATTCGAGTAATACGAGGTGAGACGAATTTCCTGAGACAAATAAAACGAGATTATCTCTTCTGACTGTCGCTTCCAATCCATCCAGCTAATTGGGTTGCCGAGTATTTTCTGTTCCGACCATAACGCAACATTATGCAGCAAGAAAGTTTCGTACGAGGCGGCTAAGCCCGCAAGATCGGCTGCCCGCACAACTTTTTGTTCGGCGGAAACAAAACTGCCATCACGCTTGGTTGCCATGATGGCAGCGCAGACTTTAGCGCGGTACTTGGGACCCAGATCTAGGTCTTGTGTATGTTTCATGGCAAGTTCTGCGGAATAGGCTTCTTTGGAATCGCATCCGAACG
>JBCCFA010000071.1:0-13146 GCA_039029975.1 Pseudomonadota bacterium | reverse complement strand
CTATAGTTTGTGTCGATCGCTGGTTTTTCTGAGCTGTGATGCCAGTGGTGGAATTGCGGCGTGACAAACAAATAATTTAACGGGCCAAATGGGATACCAACATTGCAGTGAATAAGAATTGCTTGTAGCGCCGCAAATGTAACGTAAATATTTAGAGCACTTTCGTCTGCACCAAGTAAATAAAGCGGAATCATTACCATGGCTCTTTCAGAAAATACCTGGATAAAATGACCGCGTGATCCAGCAAGCCAATCAAGATGTTCTACCGAGTGATGGACGGCATGCACCGGCCACAAAAGCTTAATTTCATGATAAGCGCGATGTTCCCAGTAGAGCACAAAGTCCGCACATAAAACGATTAAGACAACTTGAATGACAACTGGTAGCGATTGGATTGCGGCTTGAACATCGGCGTTAATGGCCCAACCAAAGTGGCTAGCGTGATGGTTACCGAAAATTAAAATCGCAGAGATCGCTAGGTGATTAAAACAGAAATAGAATAAATCGACATCCCACTCAGGACGCATAATTAATTGATCACGATGTCGTGGCATTATCTTTTCTAACGCCATGAATACCAAAGCCGATGCCAAAAACGACAGGATCAACCAGTCCACACCGAGCGATAACACCATAGGTTCTACGCTACCGACTGGAATACTGTAGCCACCCAGTGCAAATCCAATTAAGGTGAAACCGCTGCCAAATAAACCTAGTAGTTTGTATTTCCCTTTATTGAGTATCAGCGTAAGAAAGCCGAACAATAAAGAAAAATACATGCCGTACTTGAGCACTTTTTGCAGTTGTCCGGCATCGTATACCTCACGCAACTCGGCCGTTGTCAGGTAAGATGGATAAAGGTAGGCGAACACCGCCAACAAACTAAGAATGCCTAAGCTTAAAGAGAGGTAGCCGCTAATTCTGCCCTCTCCGAGCCGGAACTCCATTGCCGAATCTTTTTTAACTTGTCGTTCGCGGTATTTATAGTCGTCCTTAGTATCCATCTAGACACGCTCTCGATTTGTTATTCCCTCATTCTAGACGAATATTAAACCGCGTGTTCCTGGGTCCGCACGTTATCGAAATTCGATCAGTACTGGTGTAAGCGCGCAAACAGTTGTCGCCGACAACGGTTTGGGCACCCTACCTAGGTGGTCGAGGCGGAACGCACGCGAGATCATTTCCTGATACCTGACGACAATTTCCTTGTTTAGTGCCGTGGGGAGTTTCAACCACGCAGGTCTCGTTAGATGATTTGCTACGACAGGCATTCACTGCTTGAATTGGCGGCCGTCGGCCTTGCGGTAAGAATTCGGCGTTATGAGGCGGTCCGGGTCGACCGCGCCGAGTAGCGTTTCCTTCAATCGCTTGTTTTTGAAACGAAGCGTCCGGCAGGCCAAACCAGCACCGCGGAATAAACGGAAAAGCGTCCGTAATCACATAGTAGTAAGTCCCGGCCGGGTATTCCGGGGTCACCCCGGTCCGGCCGTTGCATCTATCTAGGTCGCCGCTACCCTCGCTAAATTCCCAATCGGCTGTGAAACGGCCATCGTACCTACCGCCAGGTCCGCTCGGCCTTAGTCCATTCTTAATTTTGTAGCTGCTAGTAAGTTTGCGGACATTGCTGGTATCGCTTAGGGCGTTTTCGTAACCGTAGTTCGCGTAAATTGGATACCCATCAGCGGCGTAACCTAGTAGTAAAGGTCGCGCTTTATAGTCTTTGTATTGATCGATGAATCCATTTGGAAGGCCATGGTAATGATACGTACCGTCCGGTTGAACGTGGGCGTTATTTTGGTCGATCCCTAAATTTAGCTGGCCATGAAGCGCCTCAAAGTTCCATTCGCCATGCCGTTGCCCGCCCCAAAATTCTGCGGTTGCGGGGTCGAATATGACGCCGTTTAGCGCGATACCGAACGCCGCTCTTTCGACCATTAAAGGCGAAGCTTGCTTAGTGGGGGAGATCGCCACACGATAGGTGCGCTTTACGTTCCGAATCGCATTCGGATTGTTTCGATTTGGAAATTGACCTGTTGCGTGATCTGGGCTCCCATCAGAATGAAAATAACGGAATTTGCCATCCTCATCTGACTCAATATTTAAAGCGCCATATGCGCGTGGAATAACAAGATCGATCGGCGATTCGTTAGGATTAAAATTATTTTCAGTGTGACGAGCAGTCGTTTCGTGCGCATCTGAAGCAACAACGAATAAAAGGCACCACATCGACAGCACGCTAAGCAGTTTTTTCAATGTTGTTAGGGACATCTAGATTTTCATTCTCCAAAGTCAACGGTCGCCAATCCGCAAAGGTCTTGCTTCCTGTTTAATCTTGATTTTCAACCATGAGATAGATTGCTTTCACGTCTACCAGCCCTCCGTGCCCGGCGTACCTTTTATGGGGCCAACGATCTCGCTGGTGACCCACCCCCCGTAAAAACCGCCGGGTTGCGGCGTGACCTTCTCTCCGTTAACAAAGCAATCTGCAATAGCAGGGTAGAAACTAAAATAATTTTGAATAGACGCATACGCTGGGGAAGGATTCGTGTACTGCCAACCGCAAGCGATTGACCGGCTATCATTTCTACTTTCTTTTACGAAACGGCAATAAGTCGCGGTTCCTTTCCACTCGCAAAAAGACCGTTGCTCGAGAATTTCTAGTAAATCGATTTGCACATCTTCCGGCGGTATATAAAAGGTCGGCGCGCCAGCTGTTTCCAAAATTCGTAAACATGCCTGGCTGTCGGCAACTAATTCGTCGGCGATAGTGACTCTGATATTTCGGCTATCTTCTCGAATGACCGGCGGGCGCGGGTAATCCCATACCGACTCCTGCCCTGGTCCGACAGGTTCGGCAAAATCGGGTCGAACACTACCGTTGTATCGCCACATAAGTTAGATCAAATCCGATGGATGCACGCATCCTAGGACGGAGGCGCTTCGCATGTGCCGTGGCCAAGCATTGGATCTCTGTAGACGCATTCTTGACCGCCCCCACAATCGCTTGTCGCTATGCATGCGGAAGAATCCGCATCTTGAATATCCAATCTATCGATAAGACGTGGAGGTGCGGAAGGTTCCACGTAACCTTCTTCCCCGAAAATCGGTGCATCGCCAGAAGGCGATAAGCTTGGTTCCGTGGGCGGCGTTTCCGTTAATTGCTTACTGGGAGGTTCTGAATGGTTTTGTTGATCGGTTTTGCCTCCCCCAAAACAAACACCACGCGCGCGCTTTTCGCGTTTGACGCAGGTGCCGCCGGCACCGCACTCCGCGTCGCTGTCGCAGCCGAACGCGACACTGCTAGAACAACAAAACAGCAACGCCGTAAAGCAAACGAGTAATTTTAAATTAGCGGGTGGAATTCTCACTTGGTTCAGCTGCCGCACAAGAATAAATCATTAATGGCATAATCCTTGAGGTTTACGTGGAAGTCAAAGAGAGTTTTGCAGTGGAAACCATCAGTGTAATTTTTATTTGCATGGGTAATATCTGCCGCTCGCCGACTGGGGAAGGCGTATTCAAACACTACGTGGATGAACGCGGCCTAAACGCACAGTTTCTAATCGATTCTGCCGGGACAATAGGCTACCACGCGGGTTCGCCAGCGGATGGCCGGATGCGCGATGCAGCAGCGCGGCGCGGTTATGATTTATTATCCATCGCTCGGCAAGTGACTGTGATAGATCTAGAGAATTTTGATCTGATTATTGCCATGGACCAGGAGAATCTAAGCGCACTCGAAAACATGGCGGGTGGACCACGCGACAACATTCGCATGCTGGGCTCGTTTCTACCTTCTGTTTCAACAGACGAGGCCCCACCATCTGTGCCAGATCCCTACTACGGGGGAGAGGCCGGTTTCGAAGAAGTACTCGACATGATCGAGGCCGCCTGTGAAGGAATCTTAAGTTATTGTTTGGCAGTCAATAAAAATTAGCTGACCGAAACCAGATTACGTGAGTCGCTCATCCGATTTGGCAGAGTTATCGCTGACTCAGGCGATAGCAAAATACGCTGGCGAAAACACCCTAATTAGTGATTCGATGTCGTTAAGCGGTGGCACGATTAATCAAGCTTATCGTGTAAGCCTTGCGTCTGGCGAAGTCTGCTTTGTAAAGCTTGCGAATAGCACTGGTATCTACCCCGGCATGTTTGAGGCGGAGGCGGACGCCTTAAAGCTCATCTCGCAAAGCGAGACGATACAAGTACCAGAAGTGTTGTTCGTGGATGCAGAGTGCATTATTCAAGCCTACTTTGAGCAGGGAAAAAAGGGCGCGAACTGGCATGAAGAGATTGGTCGCCAACTTGCCTTAATGCATCGTGCCATCCAGGCGGACGTTTTTGGTTTCTCACGAAACAATTTCCTTGGCACAAGCAAACAAATCAATCGGCAACGCGATAGTTGGCTGATATTTTGGCAAGAAAACCGTTTGCAGCCTCAAATTGATTATTTAGCGTCGGCATTAGGGATGGGAGATTCGCTGGTGATTGCGCTAGAAAGATTGTGTTCGCGCTTACCTATCTATTTGGGCGACACCACCGAACCAGCGGTTTTTGTGCACGGTGATTTGTGGTCAGGTAACGCCGCCGCGGACAGCCGGGGTGCGCCGATTATTTTCGATCCCGCAGGTTATTTTGCGTGTCGCGAAGTTGAGTTTGGCATGATGCGTCTATTTGGCGGCTTCGGTCTAACAACTGAAGCTGCCTATGAGGAGTTGTGGCCCTTTCAGGCTGGCAGCGAAGAGCGCATCGAAATTTATCGGCTCTACCACATCGTCAATCATCTCATCATTTTCGGTTCGTCTTATTATCAGGACGCAAAGACGGTAGTCTCTAAGCTGCTCTAAGATTTCGCACGTAAGAAAAAGCGCTGCTAGCGCGTCAGTATTTTCCCTCGATTTATCGAAAAATAATAAGCCGGAAGGCAAGCAAATGCGGCGAGCATGAAACAATAACGCAAGGCGCGTGAGAGTTCCGGGTAGGTTTCTGGTGTGATTTGCGCCTGCCCGATCGTAATGCCGAAAATCATTGATACCACCGCAATAGAACTCAGCTGACCAATTAAGCGTACGCTAGCGTGGGCAGCGGCGCCCGTAGAAAACTCTTTTTCCAAAATAGAACCCATAATGGCGTGCGCATTCACCGGGGCGAAAAATGCAAAGCCGAAGCCGAGCGATATCATGCTGAATATAATGGTGGAAGTCTGCGTGTTGGCATCTGCAACGGCGAGAATGATTAAACCAATCGCCGTAAGGGTGATGCCGAAAGAAGCGACGATTCTTGGCTCAAATTTGTCGGCACTGCGTCCGGCTATTGGTGTGAGGAGTGCGGTAAAGAGGGGGTTGATCATCAGAATCCAACCAGTCGTTTCAACACTAATCTCTTTTAAATACTGTAGATAAAGGCTCGCCAAAATTAACGAGGAAAAATTTGCCGCATACATAAAAATAGAAGCAAGACAGGAATAGGAAAAGCTCCTATTTTGTCGAAATAAGTTCACGTTGATCAGAGGGCTCTGCCGCCGACTTTGTGATCGGGCAAAATAGAACAAGCCAATCAATCCAAGCAATATTAAGGGTGGACTAAGGCGCGCTGGTATCGAAAGTATCCCAAGCGTTAGCAACAATACCCCGCAGGCGTAGCTTAATGCGCCCAAGGAGTCGAACGTCAGGTCCTCATTTGCTTTCCATGCAGAGCGTACGCGCAAATGCCCCACTAGTAACGCAAGAACCATAAACGGGATATGCAATAGGAAAGTCCAGCGCCAGCTGAAGTAAGCTGTTACGTATCCGGCCATCAACGGGCCAGCGGTGAGCCCAAAATACATAGCTGATGCGATGATGCCAAAAGCGCGGCCACGTGTTTCTTTAGCAACGGCGGAAGACACTATAGATATCAGTAATACGAAACCGACAGCGGCTGCACACCCCTGCGCAAAACGCAGGACGAGCAGCATAGGTACTGTCGATGAAAAAGATATGGCAATAGCGCTAGCGATTACGAGCCAAATACTTAGTTTGAATAATCTTATGCGACCATAGATTTCCGCTAGTTGACCACAAGGCAGTACGAGCATAACGCTCGCCAGAAGAAAAATCAGCGGTACCCAATTAATTACCGCAGCGCTTATTTGTAGCTCTCTAGCTATATATGGGAGCGCAACATTAATCGTTGAAATGGGTAAGGCGCTACCAAAGGTGAATAGCGTGACCATGCGGACGATGGCCTGGGAGTCATCACCGGATTGTTCCGAGCTAGCAGTGTGGGACATAGAGTGAAATGGCGAGATGTCGTTCGAGAATTGTAATTGGTATAAGAAATTATAATCGAGCAGACAAAAAAAACCCGCTCCGGAGGAGCGGGTCAGTGCTAGGCTATTATGCTTAGCTAAACTAGGTTCGGCGGCGGCGCATAAAGGCGAATAAACCACCAAAGGCGCTCGCGGCGAGCGGCAGCGCGGCTGGTACCGGTACCGGTGCTGGCACAACATTGAATGTAATTGTTGCAACACCGTTGGGATATAGCGCAGCATTATTGAAGTTCAAAACTGACAGATCTCCGCCAGGCTGATTCAAAAATGCGGCAAACGGATCGCCAACAACATTGGTGATTACCCCATTCTCATCAGCGCCACCCGGGGCGTCCCCGGCGGGAATACCAAATGGGGGCGGGTTTGGCGAGAATGCAAAGTCATTTACTTCGGTGCCTGCGTCATTAACGGTGCCCGGTAGACCAACATCGAAACTTAGCGTGGTAACGGTACCATCAAGCAAATCACTAACATCGTGTGCCAATGGGTTGCCGTTAGCGATAAAGAAGTCGTTACTGGGCAAGATCATGGCGGCGTAGGAGAAGTAATTATTAGCGCCACCGTCATCAAGCGTAAAAATCGCTGACGGAGAGCCACCGGCGAAGATGGGACCGCCGTCCGCAATTGCACCTTGCACCCGACCGTCAATTGGGTCGCCAACTAGGGTGCCGGCAAAAACATCCGAAATTGGGCCCGTCATGCCTAGTTCGGCAAGTGCCTCAAGCGACGAGGCTGCCTCTGCCCCACCGTCATAGCTATCAAAAGAACCGTTATGAAAACCCACCCATAGTGGTGTGATGGCCACGCCCCCTGCGGGTACGTTGCTAGTGACGATAACTTCAATATCAATGGGTGCTGCAAGTGCGGAGTTCGCCATTAGAGCGAATGCGCTTGCCGTTAGTGTATTAGTGAGTTTTTGTTTAAATTTCATACTACCTCCGAATAATTCGCGAAAATATTGGGAGGCCTAATCTAGGGATTTTTCTTAAAGAAAAGTTAAAGCCAAATTAAAGTTCTCATGTCATTTGAAAAGAAATATTTTTCGGTAATTGGAACCAAATCGCTAATCTGTTGTCGCGGTAGTCGGCGCCCACTTCGCCACCATGTAACTCTACAATTTGCTTTACGATGGATAGACCTAAACCATTGCCCTCGCTATTGCGCGATAGGTCGCAACGATAAAAACGTTCGAACAAATTGCTTATATCGTCTTGAATAATGGATGGCGCCGCATTACTAAGCTTAATTTTATATGAGTCATCGCATTGCTCGAAATCACATTCCACGCGGTCACCGTTTGGCGCGTAGCGCTCAATATTACTCCACAAATTATCAAAAACGCGGTGGAGTTTTTCTTTGTCGCAGTGGAGCGGCACGTGATCAGGCCAATCCCTCAGCAAACACTTAAGCCTTTTTTGACTTAAACGCTTGCCAAATTGCTGGAAACTATCGCGAGCAATTGATTTCAAGTCTTCCTCCGCTAAGGATATCGTTTCCTTATTTGCTTCCAGTCTCGCCAAATCTAATATTTCATTCACTAATTTTGTTAAACGATCAGTTTCGTAAATTAGACTGCGTGTCGTGTCTTGGTTGTTGGTGATGAGGCCGTCATCAATGCCTTCTAGAGTGCCACGCAGATTAGTCAGAGGCGTTTTGAGCTCGTGGGCAATATCAACAATTAGCCGCCGACGTAGTTGCTCTTGTTTGTCGAGCTCGTTTGCCATGCGGTTAAAAGACTGTGCGAGCTGAGATAATTCCGGGGTTGATTGCGCTGCGGCTCTGACATTAAAACTGCCGGCGCTGATTTCTTCGAATTGTTGAGATAGCTGCCTGACAGGTTGGACAAAACGCCGTACTAGCCACCAAATGATAAGACAGGCGATAGAAACGCTAAACAGCCCGGCGATTAAAAAACCGTAGTTCAGCGCTTGCAGGAACATTTCGTGCAGTTCGGCGGGCTCAATGCCGTATTTGTCTGCCAGACCCATGAAGTAGCTGGCCGCTTTTTTGCGCACAATAAAAAATACCGCGCCAAGAGTGGCGACGATGCTTAAGGTGTTGACAAGAAATAGGCGACTGAAAAGAGACACAGTGAGAAAAAGTGGGGTGGTCGATTAACTCAAACTGCAATCCGATAGCCTATGCCGCGAACAGTTTCTATTTTGGGGCTTTTCTGGTTCGGCGCGTTGAATTTTTTCCGCAGTTTTCCTATGTGCACATCGACCACACGGTCGACGACAGGGTTACCGGCGGGGTAAAGCGTGTTTATTAAGCTGTCGCGCGAAAACACCCTATCTGGCGACGACAATAATTTTTCCAACAACAAAAATTCGGAGCGGGTAAGACTGACCTCTTTGTCACTGATGAAACAACGCATCGAATTTTTGTCGATTTTGATTGAACCAAGGCACACATGGTTGTGTTGATTTTCTTTAGTACTTGGGGTTCGGCGAAGAATGGAATTTGCTCGCGCTGCCAGTTCTTTGAGGCTAAAGGGCTTGGTCATGTAATCATCGGCACCTTCGTTCAACCCACCCACGCGGTCGTCTTCTTCGCCGCGGGCCGAAAGAAAGATAATTGGCACATCCGATTTTTTCCGAATCTCATGGCACACTGACATGCCGTCCATGCCCGGCAGCATCATATCTAGCACAATTAATGTTGGTTGCAGCGTCTTCGCGAGCTCCAGGCCGGTTTTGCCGTCCCCAGCAATCACCACGCGAGCACCTTCGTTACTGAGATATAGACTGATTAGAGAAGCCGTTTTGTAGTCATCTTCAATGACCAAGACCGATTTACCGGCAATACGCAGGCGATCATGATCGCTGTTCAGCATGGTCCATCCCCGTCAATTATTCTTTTCTATGGGTATCGCATCTAATCGGCGGCCTTGGGCAGCAACGCTAATCAGTTAGGGTCAGACACTTCTGAGCGGGCTTGGTTCCGTTTTTGGGAACAAAAAGGAGGCGCTGATTTAGGTAAGAAAAAGACGGATAATCAGTTTCAAGTTAACGATTCGTGATACTTCTTAGCATATCCATGAGTTTGCTTGATGGGTCCAGAAAACCGTCAAGTACGTTAAAGTGATTTTTTTGCTCAATTGGATCGTATTCGCTGGTTAAGCCGGCTTTGCGCCATTCGAGGTGAAAGTCAGCTGATTGACGGAGAAATTCTTGCGGTTCTTCTCCGCCCACGGTAAGCATTAGTGGTGGCGCTGTATCAGGAATATTAAGGTGCGGGCTTTGTTGTTGGATGACTTCATGGTTTAACAACAGTTGTGGCTGCAGCCAGCTATAGCGGAGCGGCCGGAGATCGAACAGACCACTGATTGATAATCCACCTTTAACAATATCGGCCGGTAAAGCATAGTCGTGTTCCCAGTTGGTACTCAGCGCCATCGCCGTTTGATGGCCACCCGCAGAATGACCGCAGACGTAAATTCGGTTTCGAGCCCCGGCATATTGATGGTCGGTTTGATAGAGCCACGCAATTGCTGCACGGGATTGTCTTGTTATCTCGCTAATGCTGACCGCCGGACAAAGCGAATAATTTGTGATGACTACCGTATAACCGGCCGCGACTGGCGCTCGAGCAACCAGGCTGAATTCCTTACTCGACAAGCGGCGCCAATATCCACCATGTATAAAAACCATGATGGGCGCGTTGGGATCTGCGGCGGGGAAAATATCCAAGGTTTCATCAACCGTGGGCCCAAAACGTAAATCAAGTTCACATGCCAATTCAGCTCGTGCCTTAGCGCTTTGCTCCACGTAGAAATTTGCGTAAGACCCAAAATCTGGCACGCTTAGTTCCACGTTGTAAGCGGCATCAATTTCTTCCTGTGAAGTAAACTCTCGATACAGTTTCATAGTATTGGGTTTTTTGTTGGAGGGGTTATAGATAAATGATTAAACTGCCGTGCTCCGCGTCGGCATTAATCAAGTCCACTCGTTTGTGCGAGATTTTAAACTCTCCATTCACTTCTAAAAGTTCGTGAGTGTACGAACCTGCGTAGAGTGTTTGCTGTTCCTTATAATAAACGACAGCTTGAAAATTTGAATGAACGTTGAAGCTGTTTTCCGATTGATTGGCGATACGCACGTTGCCAATCATATGGGAGCAACGCACTGGATATTCCATCGAGGCTGCTAAAGCGTGGCCGAAATTACGCCGCCGTATTTCCATCATCGTGCGATCGTCATAGAACAAAGAGATATGTTGGTTTGGATCAGTTTGTTCTGCCGATACGGGCATCCAAAAGGTACCGTCCTCTGCATACAGTTCTATCCAAGCGTCTAGGTCACCTCGATCTAAACAATCTGCTTCGCGATAAAGAAAATCTGTAACCCGACTAAGTGCCGTCACGCCGCGTTCCGAGTCATGTATTCAAGCCAAGCTGTGTACTGGTTGCGGAAAGTGAGATCTGATGTGCCAACGGTTTTCATTGCGTCGCCAAGTTGCGTCTCCGCGCCTAAATAGCGACTAACGTCTACCCAGTCGGAAGCATTTGATTGCAGTGATTGCTGCATGCGCTGGTAGCAATCAAGATCGTCTGGCCCTACCATCCCGGCAGACGAATTGATGAGCCGGGAGTACAGTATCGTGCGCTCGAACATTTCTTCTGGCGCGCCAAGCAAGCGAAAGTGATAAGTTTCGACGACCGTTTCATTCACACTCCGCGGTCGCACAACGCGAATCGCTTGGATCGCGTCTTTTGCAGTGAAAGAAGGGTAAAAGATTGTGTTGTGCCGATTGGAAGACAAGATTTTCCGTGTCCGTTCTTCTCCGTAGGCGTCAAGCATTGCATCCCAATACCCCGGAATTTCTGAATAGTCAGTGTGAATGCTTTTTTCGCCACCCATATAGCCGTGACCGTTTGGTAATGCGGTCATACCCATTTGATCAAAGACATCATAGGAACTGCCAAAAGGAAACAGGATTTCCGCCTCCTTGGGGTACGGCGTTCCTTCCGGCTGTGATTTCATATATTTTTTGGCGGCTACGCCCACCGAGCCATGCGCGATCATTGGATGCATGGCATCGTTCAGATTTTCAACGAACATTTTCCAGTTGCACGGATGCCGATAGCGAAGTCGTCCGCCATCACATCGAATCGCGCCCTCGGGTGCACGATCTGCGATGTTCTCTAGGGTTAATGCGGTCTCCCCAAGGAAGGAACGTAGGTCTGGAGCATTTTGAGATTTCGTGGCGAAGACAAATCCGCGGATATCGTCAACTTGTGCGAGCGATTGCAGTGAGAATTTGGGATCTGCAATTTTGACGTTTGAGTTGTCGTATCCGGCTCTTGCAGGTAAACCGCGCAGCTCGCCGTTGTTGCCATACATCCAGCCGTGATAGGGGCATCGAAAAGACTTGGCTTGTCCACAAGCCCGACCGGTGACTTTTGCCCCTTTGTGCGCGCACCGGTTGTAAAGCACATTCACTTGATCCTTATCATCGCGAACCATGATCACTGGATCCAAGCCTATGTCCGTGGTTATGAAATCTCCGGCTTTGGGAATCTGTGAAGTATGACCAACATATATCCAGGCAAAACCCCAAATTTTTTCCATTTCCAACTGAAAAATATCGTCATCCACATAGACATGACGATGGATACGACTGGGTTCAATAAGGGCTTGGAGATCCTTAGAGTCCATGTTGGTATTAACTAACCAGAGCTGATGTGCGTTTGCAGTAGTTGATTCACTTCGCTGGCCGCTTCTAGTTGGACAAGGTGTCCATAACCATCCAAGACATCGATTTGTTGGCCCCCATCTTGGTGAGCGTGGGCAACTGGAATAATTTGATCCTCGGAACCCCAAATGATTTGTATCGGACAGCCTATGTCACCTAAATGCGCGCTGTAATTTTCTACTTGTTTGGCGTTGTCGACGAATGCATTGGCGATAGTCTGCAGCGCTTCCGTTACGCCATCGATCCGTTTGAATTTCAATACGTCGTCTACCATTGTTCTATTGACGAGTTTCGGATCGCCGACTAATTGCTTCATTAAGGGTTTTAAATCGCGGCGCGATTCCGCGTCAATAAATCCTTGGATATATTCGTGATTAATTTCCTCACCCAACCCTGCGGCGGCAATTAAGGACAGACCGTTGACCTTATTCGGATGCGCCAAAGCCGTTTGGATTGCGATCGCGCCGCCTAAGGAGTGCCCTACCAAATGCGCACTCGAAATGCCGAGATGATCGATGAACTGCGCAATGACGTTCGCGAGCGCGGCAATGCTTCCGTCACTAACCGCTTTGGATGACTGCCCATGCCCAGGTAAATCGATGGCAGTCGCGGTTGCATACGCCGCCATGGGTTGCTGAGTAAATAGCCAACGATCTAACTCACCCCCAAACCCATGAATCAATATCACCTGTTTTTCGGCCTCGCCCATGCTTAGGTAGCGAATCTTGTAACCATCGATTTCGGCGAACTCATAACTTGGGCCGTCGTCTGCTTCTTCCGGATCAGGCGGCACGTAGTTTTGTTGGAACGTTTCAATGAATGCGTCTACTTCTTCATCGCTGATGGTTTCTGGGGCCATCACGCCGAGTAACGCGCCAATTGGTAAGGTCTCATCAGCCTGCGCGACCTTGCGTCGGAGTTTGCCAGGGTCGAGCGCTTCGAATGTATTAGCGATTTTTTCTGTTTCGATGTCGAGAATTTCGTCCCCTACCGTGATATCCACGCCCTCTTCTACTAACCACTCGTTAACTTTACCCTCGATCATCGATAAGCCCCACTTGGGCATGGTGATCGCAACAATCTCATCGCTCATTTTAGGTTTACCTATTTCGCTATTTTTCTAACCGCTGCGGTGATTT
>JBCCFA010000070.1:0-13152 GCA_039029975.1 Pseudomonadota bacterium | reverse complement strand
GGATTTTTGATCGGATTAATACTTCTTTCCGCTCTGCGTTACGAGAGAATTTAATGGCGTTATCAACGATGTTAATTATTATTTGGAGACAGGCGTCAGTTGAGGCGCGAATGGATTTATCCGTATCCGTTTGTTCGAACTCTGTCGTGATAACGAAATCTTTGGCCTCGGCGAGGCTAGAAATGCTGGACAGTACATTATCCAATAATGAGCGAATATCAATGGTATCAATCTTTATTTCGGTCTGTTTTCGATTGATTCGCGCGAGTTGTAAGACATTTTCAATCAAGCGGGAAAGACGTTCACTTTCGCTGTGTATGTATTCGTAATAGCCAGCTTTCTTCTCTTCGGGCGCCCATTCATTTTTCAACATCTCGCTATACATTCGGATCGAGGTCAAAGGCGTTTTCAATTCATGGCTTACAGCCGAGACAAAATCTTGCTGTTGACGAAACAGCGCAATTTGCCGTTTTCCGTATCGGTAAATAATGAAAAAACCAATTAATAAGACCGCCATCATAATGCTGGTTACCCAGGCTAGATACTTGATGCTTGTGCCTAAAGGCAGTCTCGTAATGTTAAACAGTAACGAAAACCCATCGAATGGACTGACCAAAGCGCGTTGATACAGAACGGTGCCGCTTAAATCCTGCTGGCGCGAGGAAATCCGATATTTACTCGGCGACGAAAAAATATTCAACACGTCGTCATTAAAGGCGACAACCAGCTGACTCATACTTGCGAGCGTGCTGGTATCAAAAGCCTGACCAACAAACGCGTTGATTAACGTATCACGATGAAGTACTGCACCTTGCACGGCCCGCTCGCCGTTCTGCCAGACGTTTCTATGTAAGATTAGATGCTCATCGTCGAAGGCCGCGAGTTGGAACGGTTCAATTTCTCGTTCAAAGCTGAAAATTTCAACCGGATTCGCGGGCGAAGAATCGTCAGCGATAGTTTCTTTCAGTTCGAAAGTATCAACCCTGTCTTCGGTTTCTGGGTCGTAATCGGCTTCTACAGGAGGTGAAGGCGATTGACTTGCAGGACGCGATTTCAACAGAGGGGTTGAATCACCCGCCAACTTATCGGCGAGTCGATAGCTTTCAGTGGCATAACTCGCGACTTGCTCTTTTCGACGTTGAACTGGCGCAGGTGTCGCCTCGTCAAAGCTCGGCGAGATGTCTATGCCAATTTCGTTTTCATCTATCGCCCGTTGGGCGAGTCTGTCGTCCAACGCGAGTTCTGCGACGCTACCGAGTCGTTGTCTATTTTGCTGATAGGATTTTTTCGCCTTAGCATCAAATTTTGACAAGGTTTTTTCCGACGATGCGACACCCGACCGCAAATTAGCGGAACCCGCCAGTGGTCCGGAAATAGATTTTTCCTCTCGCACCTGAAGACTGTCCGCCAAGTCTTCTTGATTGGTTCGCGTTGGTTGCTCCTCCAACTTCTTGATGTCTCTGCGAGGTTCAGCGCTTGATTCTGTTTCGCTCGTGAGAATTTGTTGTAGGCGAGCGGCAATAGTTTCTCGAAATGATAATTCATCTGCAGTTAGAGCAATTTTGTCAGGTATAGAGTCTGAACTGGGCATCAGTGGCGTCGTGAATTGACCGTCTGCGCCAATGTGAAAATGTCCGACTAAGCCCGGAATGTTCTGCTCGGCCGGTCGTTCAGCCAATGGTGAAAGCGCAACACCGATGTCCCCATTTGTCACCCTGGTCGCGAGAAATTGGTAGTCGGATGACGGCCGCAAATTCTCTTGGGAAACAAGTTCAGAGACCGCTGCGTCGATTCGATTTGCCAACACCTCTGCTTGTTGACGAAATTGATGGAAGACCTCCCACTTCATTTGCTCATAGGCAAAGTACAGCAGCGCGCCAATCGGCATCATTAAAATAACAAAAAATAACGTGAGTAGCCGGCGCAGATTGCGAACCTTCTCTCTATCGACGGGTGAGTTAGCCATAGCCTGTGCGGTGTTTCTACTAACTACTTGGCGCCACAATTAAGCGATAGCCAGCTCCCCTAATGGTTAACAGGCGTTCGGGATCTTTCGGATTTGCTTCGATTTTTCGCCGCAGTTTCGCAATATGGATATCCACGGTACGCGTTTCGATATCGGCCGTTTTCGCGTATCCCCAGACTTCCCTCAACAGTTCATCGCGGGGCACCGCTCGCTCATGATGTGAAAATAAATATTGAATAATCTCCAATTCCCTGCGAGTGAAATTGATGTCTTGTCCATTGCAGGTGCCGCAGAGATTCGCAGTATCAACGCTTAGCTCATCGTCAATGATTAGTGTCGAGTCTAGGGTTGTTACCGGTGAGGTGCGTCTTAATAGCGCCTCAATTCGTAACGTGAGTTCCGTAATCGAAAACGGTTTAGCCACATAATCATCAGCGCCTAGCTTCAGTCCATTGATGATATCTTCTTCGGCAACTTTCGCGGTTAACATCATGATTGCCTGATTTCGGTCTCGTTGACGAATCCTATTGCACACTTCGAAACCATCCATGTTAGGCAACATGATATCAAGCAGCACCAAATCAAATTCGCCACCAAGGGCAAGGTGTAAACCAGCGGCGCCGTCGTCCGCGGTTTCAACGTCATAGCCGTGGTACACGAGCACGTCGACCAGTCCTTCACGAATAGCGGCCTCATCTTCAACGACCAATATTTTTAATTTTTGCTTCATGACGTACACATTAGCGACTTAGGCCTCACCGTGCCAGCAATGCATCTGATCTTATGTAAATTTTAAGTAAACAGTGGCCAAAACCTTTTACCAATTTGTGTCTATTTCTTCTGCCACATGTGTTCCAAACTTTGCATCACCCACTACACGGAGACAACTCATGGCATTAATTAATCGTTTTACATCGCTAGTTACCGCCGACGTGCATGCGGTGCTGGACAAGCTTGAAGATCCGCTCGCCTCACTCCAATCAGCAGTTCGAGAGATGGAATCGTCTTTGGTCGAATCTAATCAGCAGCTTGAAAATTATCGTAAGAGACAGGAATCCCTGAATCATCAATTACAGCGTAGTAAACGCGCATTTCAGGATTATTCAGCTCAGCTTGATACCTGCTTTGATTCGAATGAACACGAGTTAGCCAAGACGATATTGCGCAAGAAATTATCGAGTGAAAAACAGCAAAGCGCGCTCGAAAATGAAATAGCGATGCTAGCGGCGAAACTCGATTCGGCGACCAGTGCATACGTAGAAAACGAACGAAGACTGCTGGCAATGCGCGAAAAACTACAAATCTTGGCAAGCGAAACAGAAGCGCGGGCTGACGAAAATGCTCGTGATGATTCGTTTGAATATCTTGTTGCCGATGAGGAGATTGAGGTCGCATTCCTGCAAGAACAGCAGCGGAGAGCGAAGAAATGATTGGTAAATCAATAAAACCTAGCTTTATTGAAGGCGCAGTCTTGGCATTGATATTGAGTGCTCTGGGGAGTCTTAGCTATTCCTTGCTGAGCTTTTTTTTCGTATCAACGAGCGCTGGTTTAATGATTGCGGGCGTTGTATGCGCGCTTTATGTGTTTTATTTGCTTCGACGATCGACAAGAAAAAGCGGCAAGCTCGTGAGCGCCGTGGCAACGCTCGCAATTTTATTGGTAGCCATGCTGGTACCCGTGTCGATAATCGCTCTGGCCGCGGCGCTACTCTTTTTGATCTGGTTATTGCGTAGCTGCTATTTTCGAACCGGCGCATTCGATAGCGCCGGCGACCTTGCGCTAATCATCGGCGGCGCTGGTTTAGCAATATTTACTGCTATGTACACCAGTTCGCTTTTTCTATCGCTGTGGAGCTTCTTTCTCGTGCAAGCATTCCACGTTTTTCTACCCGCGATAACGCGTAGTCACACAAAAAACAACAGACACGATGATCCATTCGAACGAGCACACGCTAATGCGGAGTCTGCGCTGCGATCGATTTATCAAGCCAAAACAATCTGATTGAAATTACATCAAAGAGGAAAAAAGGATGAACATAAATTTTGCAAACAAGATCTTTCCAATAAGTTTAGTGGCCCTAAGCTGTTTCGGGATCGGTATATACCCCTACCTTAATGAGGCGGCTGCAACTGCTGAACCGAGTGGCATCACAAAAGAGGGTGAAATCTCGGAGCGGGCGCCGGAGCTCGCATTTCGAAACGAAGACGAATCAAACATTGAAGTCGTTTTTGTGCTTGATACCACCTCGAGTATGTCTGGCATGATTCAAGCGGCGAAAGACAATATTTGGTCTATCGCCTCCACCATGGCCAGCGCCGAATCTGCACCTAGCATTAAAATGGGTTTGGTCGCCTTTCGTGATAGGGGTGATGCGTACGTAACAAAAGTATTTGACCTATCCGAAGATTTAGACGGTATGTACACGACGTTAATGGATTTCAAAGCCCAGGGTGGCGGTGATGGTCCCGAAAGCGTTAACCAGGCCTTGCACGAGGCGGTAACAAAAATTTCATGGTCGAATAATAATTCGAGTTACAAAGTCATTTTTCTCGTGGGTGATGCACCGCCGCACATGGATTATCAAAACGACGTGCAGTTTCCTGAAAGTGTGGAATTGGCAACCAATAAAGGCATTATCGTCAACACCATTCAAGCAGGTCAGGACGCGAATACCCAACGTTCGTGGCAGAAAATCGCGAGCTTAAGCCAAGGTAATTATTTCAATGTGAACGCCGAAGGTAGTCATGTTGCGGTTTCGACTCCTTTCGATAGCGATATTGCTACGCTTTCAGAGGAATTGGATGCAACTCGGGTTTTCTATGGTAGCGAGGTCGACCGCGCGAAAAATGAACTCAAAGCCGCCGCGTCCAAAAAACTACATGCCATTGCTTCGGTAGCTTCGCGCGCAAAACGCGCCTTGTTCAATACCAGCGCGAGCGGTGAAGAGAATTTCCGCGGCGACAAAGAATTAATTGGAGCGGTTTCTTCTGGTGAGTTGTCACTTGAAGACGTGGCTGAAGCGGAGCTACCCGCTGCACTTCGAGCGTTGCCTGAAGCGGAGCGTGAAGCAGAGGTGATGCGCCAGGCGGAAAAGCGTCAAAAAATCAGTGAGCAAATTGCAGAACTTGCGAGCCAACGAGATGCCTATCTTGCGGACGAGTTAGCTAACAAGGCAGACCTTCATGAATCCTTAGATCATCAAATTTATGAGACCGTCGCGAAGCAGGCGATGGATAAAGGTTTGCGCTATGAAGGTGGCCCAAAATACTAGTCTGACAATCTTTCAGTGCCGTCACCGAGCGGTGACGGCGTTTTTTTTATGAGTTATTTTCATCAGCGCGTGTTTCTGAAAACTCCCAAAAATCATCAATAGTTGGTCGATTGTTCCTGTGTTTTTCGTCGGATTAATTACATTTAATTTGTATCGAATCGCGTGCGCCTGTGGTAGGTTCCACTCGACAATAAAACCTACAAGCATTTTTTCCGGAGGAGCGAGGATGGGTACAGTCACACATTCAGTAGAAAACGGTATTGCCACGGTGGTATTCACTAATCCACCAAAAGGTTTTTTTACCGCCGACATGGTTGACCAGTTAGGTCAGATTATGACCGAACTCGAGAACGATAATGACGTGCGGGTGATTATTTTTACCGGTGGTCTGCCAGATGTTTTTATTCGACATTTTTCGGTAGAAGAAATCCTGGGCATGGCAAGCGCACTGAAAGAACGCCGCGCGGCCGGCATTCCCGATCCGCGTTTCGCGCGAACGCCGCTACGCAGCGTATGGGAACAAGTTGATAACTGTCAGAAACCGACCATCGCGGCGATTAATGGGTATTGCGGTGGCGGCGGATGTGAGTTGACCTTGTGCTGCGATATTAGGCTCGCGGGGCCGGGCGATTACACAATTGGGCAAATGGAGATTCAGGTAGGATTATTACCTGGGGCGGGCGGTACCACGCGCTTAGCGCGCGCAGTAGGCACTGGCAAGGCACTCGAATGGGTTTTGCGCGGCCGAGTTTTCTATCCACAAGAAGCGGCGACCGAAGGTTTAGTCCATCATTACGTAGAAGGTGACGTGCTTGCCGAGGCGAGAAAGATTGCGGAGGAGTTTCTCGATAAACCGCCGCTTGCATTAGCAGCGATCAAACAAGTCATGCGTTCGAGCTATGGAAAATCAACTGCGGAAGGTGTGGACGAGGAGGGCGATCTGTTCGGTAATCTAATTGCGATTGATGATCGCACGGTTGAGATGATGGAACATTACGTAGCGAACGACCATCCTTTGAAAAAGATTTAGCGCAGCCTAGCACTGGCGCTGCAGTTGGCAGCGCCAGTGCTTGAAGTAACCTTATCTTTCTTTATGAGTTCGCTTGAAATTCAGCTAACGCGGCCTGCCACGCAGAATCCACCGCTTGGCAATGAGGGCGAGCGGCAATTGCCTCCCGACACTCCTTCAAGCCGGGAACGGCGCCGATGATATCCCACTGGTACATCGCCTCACCAACGTTCGCGGGATAGGCAGAGGAGTGATAGAGCACGATATCGGCATAGGTGAAATCGGCACCCATGACGTAAGGACCGAAATCCGCCAATTGACTGAGCGCGCTTAAGCCGCGTTCCATGACTGGTTTCACTTCTTCGACCGCCGCGTCATTTCTACCTTCGCCGAAAAACAGATGCCCGTAGTGTCGGCGTGCGGCGAGTTCGATATTTAATTTGCAAACTAGGGCAATTTCAGCACATTTTGCGCGGCCGTACGCGTCACTGGGGGCCAAAGCGGGGCCTTCACCCAAAGATTCTAAATAGTCGAAGATAGCTAGTGATTCTGAGATAAAACCTTGGTCGGTTTCAATGCATGGCACTTTACCCATTGGGCTTTTCGACAAAAAATCGGTTTCTTGGCTTGGCATTGCGGCGACTTCTTCGAAATCGACGCCTTTTTCGAGCAGTGCTAGCTTTGCCATGTTGTAGTAGTTACTAACTGGGAATCCATATAACTTGATCATTTTTTAAACTCCTCACTATTTTTTTATCAAGGGCGCATGTTAAATATTTGTTGGTAGGGCGCAGTCGTTGATGGTTACGAATTAGTTTCGTTTGCCGGCGAGCGATTGTTCGCTTGGCTCATTGTTTTGTTTTAGTCAGCCCTGCCTGACTTGAGATTGAGGCCAATCGGCTGGTTTGAAACTAAGTCCCGTATTGCAAAAGCTGATGATAGCACTACCGGACAGGCTGAAGTCTAGCGATCTCGGGGGATAGAGCGTGACTTAAACAGATAATTCAAATTGAGCAAAAACTTCCGCGCGATGTTCGTCCAACCGGGGTGCACAAGTTTTCGCGCCACCCGGAGTTTTTTGCATTCGTACGGGGGTATTTGCCACCGTTGCCGATTTCCCGAGACCGTGCAGCGGTAAAGATGCGATGGCGTTGCGGATTTGCACATGGGGGTCTGCAAAAATGTCCGCCACGTCGTTAACTGGCCCAAAAGGAATTTGGCCGCCTAATATTTCTGCGAGTTCGCTTTTGGTGTGCTGTTTTGTCCATCGTTCGAGGGCGGCGGTGAGTGGGATAACATTTGCAACCCGATCTTGGGCGCTTGCGAAGCGGCTATCTTCCGCCAATTCCGGTTGTCCTATTACGGAAATTAACCGCTCCCACTGCGGATCGAAAGGGCACGCAATCGCGACAAAACCATCCTTGGCGGGATAAATTGAAAATGGCGCTGCCAAGGGGTGCTTATTCCCGGTGGGGCTAGGAATTTCTCCGGTGTAACCATGTTGATAGATAATGCGCTCACATAGTGCGAGCATCGCATCGTACATGGCAACGTCAACAAACTGGCCTTCGCCGCTATGTTCGGCATGTCGTACCGCCGCAAGAATACCGAACGCCAACATAATGCCCGGCAATATATCGCCTACACCGGGGCCCGCTTTCATTGGTTCGCCGGGTCCGGTAATTCCCATGAATCCACCCATGGCTTGCGCAATCACGTCGAACGCTGGCCAATCCATATAAGGGCTGTCCGCAGTGATCGGATCGCCAAATCCACGAATTGCCGCGTACACTAATTTTGGGTTGTGATCGATTAAATGGGAATACGATAAACCGAAGCGATCCATAACACCCAGCCGAAAATTTTCTACCACCACATCGGCCTTTTTCACCATTTCAAGAAAAATAGTTTTATCAGCTGGTTGTTTTAGGTCGAGCATCAAACCGCGTTTGTTGCGATTAATACTTTGAAAATAACCGCCGTATTCGTGGTCTTCGTCTTCCGGGTAGAAAGGACCGATTAGTCGCGACATATCACCTGCGGGTGGTTCGATCTTGATTACATCGGCGCCATGGTCGGCCAGCATCATGGTGCAAAAAGGGCCGGCCAACATTTGGGTGAGGTCGAGCACTGTCAGACCCTTTAGCGATCCGCTGGTCATCGGAATACCTTCGCTCGTGTTACGGTGAGATTTAGTCTGGCCTATTTCGCCCAATGACTGCGACGCTTGATGAGCACTCTGCGGTCGCCTTCGAAGACAATTTTATCTTTGCTGTTTATGCCCCAATGATGGAACTCCACGATGCCGGCGTCGTCTCTATCCGCATCAGATTTGGACATCGTTTTGGTATAGGCGTACAAAGTGTCACCGTGAAATACCGGGTTCGTCAGTCGGATATTATTAAGCGATAGTTCCTCAAGCGCGTTTTCCGCGGTGTCTTGCGCCGCCATGCCAATGATCATCGAAATAGTTACGCCGCCAAAGGCAACGCGCTTTTCAAACATATGATCGCGCATTAAGTGTTCATCGAAATGGGCAGCCGCGCTGTTCATGACAAGATTCGTAATCAGCACCTGATCCATTTCGGTGAGCGTCTTGCCGCGGTGGTGCTCAAGAATTTCTCCCTCCACGAAATCTTCGAAGTAGAATGAACTGATGCCAGTCATCGTTTTTACGCCTGAGGTTTCCCTAAAATATTGTCGGAAATGATTCTGAGTTGAATCTCCGACGTGCCTTCAAATATTTTCGTCAGTCGCGCGTCGCGCCAGTAACGCTCGACCGCATGCAATTTCGTATAGCCAGCGCCGCCCAAGATTTGCAAGGCTTCGCTGGCCACAGTCTCCGACATCTCGCTAGCCAGATACTTGACCATGGATGCTTCTTGGTCGCAGCGTAAACCTTGATCAATTTTGTCGCAGACGAAGTGTAGTAATTGCCGACAGGCTTCAATCTCGGCGGCCATTTTGGCAATCTTGAAACGAATTGCTTGAAACTCCGCTATCGGTTTATTGAATTGCTGACGTTGTTGCGCATAGGCAATCGCATCTTCCATGGCACCCTGTGCGAGTCCTATTGAGCGAGCCGCCGTATGTGCGCGCGCCTCGTCCAGTCCTTTGGCCAGCGCGTAAAACGCTTTACCTTCTTCGCCGAGCATCGCGCTAGTGGGTAAGCGAAAATCGTCGAACGCGAGTTCCCAAGTTTTCCAACCGAAGTAACCGATTTTCGGAATATCGCTGCCCTGTACGCCGGCCGGCAAGCTACCGCGTTCTTTATCGATAAGCAGCGCGCTGATTCCCAAGTGACGCTTTTTATCATCAGGCGGCGGAGAGGTACGGGCGAAAAGTACGATGTAATCGGCGCCGTCGGCAAACGTGCACCAGTACTTATTTCCGTTGACGACAAATTCGTCGCCGTCACGCACGGCTCGGCAGGAGATTGACGCGAGATCGGAGCCCGTGTCTGGTTCTGATAGTGATAGCGCAGCTAAATATTCGCCCGTTGCCACCCTGGGCAAAATTTCTGCTTTTTGTTGATCGTTCAATAAATCGATCATCAGCGTCCCGTTGCCGCGCGCGATCAGGCTAGCGACGCTCATCCAGCCTCGTGCTAGTTGTTCGGCAATTAGACAATATTCGAAACAACCAAGGCCGCTACCGCCATACTCTTCCGGGATACGAATACCGAAGTAACCCATTTCTGCAAGCTTGTCCCGCAGGGAAGCCGGGATCTCGCCTTGGACAGGATCTAACTCATTCGCCACCGGGAGCACTTCATTCATGGTGAAGTCGCGCGCGGCGTCGCGAATCATGACGCGTTCTTCGGTCATAAATCGGTTTTCGGTCATTGGTCTCTAACTAGCCTCTCGTTATTTCTTCGTGACAAGGTTGGCGCGCTTGAAATCGATCACGCGTTGCCCATCAGCCTGGAATCCTTCGGTGTGCCAGGTAACGATGCCGAATTCCGGACGTTTTTTCGTCTCGCGTTTGTCGACAACGGTGCTTCTGGCGGTAAGCGTTTCACCGGCGAGCACCGGTTGATGGAAGCTCAATTCATCTACACCGAGAAAGGGTCCCATGCCAGCTTCGCTTAAGTCTTCCACGCTGAGACCAAATACGGTGTTAAACACCAAAATTGGGTTTAACAGGGTATCGGCGTGGCCGTGCTTTTTTGCGTGCTCACGATTAAAGTAATGCGGATTGAAATGCAGTGTTAGCGTCGAGAACAGCGCGTTTTCAGCCTGAGTTAGGGTTCGGCCCCAATGGTGTTCGAATACCTGGCCAATCTCAAAATCGCCAAACAAATTACCCTTGGCAACATGTTTGGCGGCGTGTTTTATTTGTTAAGCGGACGACAAAAAGATTACAATATGTTTGCAACAAACAGTTCATTCCAATCGGGAAATAGCGTGGTCAAATGTTTTGTGCTTCGCAGGCACCGAACATCTCACCCGGCGGCCACCGGGTGAGATTGATTCGGTGGGGCTAGCGTGCCCCGGGTTTATACCTTAAGCGTCGACAGGATCGTAATATTTGATGCTTGGCGGAGCGGCTAGCATGCTGCCAAGTTGTTCGAGTGCACCGGTCTCTTCGCGCCAGCCGAGGTACTTCTCATACTTTGCTCGAGATTCCCAAAGTTCCACCAGCATTAAGTTGTCGTTTTCGTCTTGATTGTGAACAACGTCCACGCTGATGCAACCGTCGTAAGCGCGAGTATCGCCGAGGATTTCTTTGAATACACCTTTCAAGGTATCGACTTTGTCAGCTTGGACTTGTAAATCGAGGATAACTGTACAGGCCATCTTGGGCTCCTTCATTGTCATGACTAATTTTTAATTTGGCCCTAGGGCCGGCAGGTTGTGACCGCTGCGCTTCTGTGTCGCTATAGCCACTCTGCGATCCTAGCATCAATATTATTGGGATGGCGAATTAGGGGCTGGTTGCCAATGAACGCCCAAGATGCTGAGGGCTTCCAAATTGGTGCAGCGCGGTGGGTCTGATGTGTGGTTTAACAATGTTGTCCGGCCTTGGCCTGAGGTATGATGCGTGGTCCATCGCATCGCGTGCTCATCGCGGCGTTTTTCGGTTAACTTAGGCCAGTTATGTTCCGCAATACACAGCGTTCTTGGTTTTTTATTCTGTTAACGCTTGTCGTTGTCGGCAATCTCATATTCGCCGCGGAGTACTGGTTGCGGCTTAACGTGCGCGAAGCTGAGCGCGAGCAGGTATTCGATGCGGTCGGTACGCTGCAAGCGCGGCTTGAGGTGTTGGTGGACCAACAGATTTATATTCTCCGCGCGGTTGGTAGCCACGTTGCTATCAATCCCGATATTAGTCGCGCCTCTTTTTCTGCCTACGTGGAAAATCTACTTCCGGAAGACACCGTTGTCAGCATCGTAGCGCTAGCACCTGCGCCGGAACTTGTCGTTAACAACATTTACCCCCTAGCGGGAAATGAAGCCGTGCTCGGCTTGAGCTATCGGACCGATCGACAAAGTCCCGCGGCCTTGGCGGCAATTGAACGCAACGATGTGGTGGTTGCCGGACCCATTGAGTTAGTGCAAGGCGGTATGGGTTTTGTTGCGCGCGTGCCAGCCTTTGAGACCCGTATCGACGGCCAAAGCCAACCCAAACTTTGGGGCTTGGTCGCAGCGGTGATTCGTGCTGAGGCGCTCTATGGTGAAATCGACGTTTTAAATCAACAATTGGGCCTGAATATTGCCTTGCGCGGTAAAGACGCCACCGGCGCCGAGGGGCCGGTATTCTTCGGAGATGAGTTGTTATTCCTTGAGACATCTGAGGCCGTAACTAGAGTCATTACAGTAGGTAGCGGGTCTTGGCAGTTGGCGGCGGTGCCAATGTACGGTTGGGGGGACTATACATCTTGGCAATTGTGGCTATTGCGCGGCCTCGGCGCCTTCGTATTCGGCTTGTTGGCGTTTATCATTTTTTATAAACAGCGCATCTATCAACAAAAAGAACTCGCCCAACAAAATTTCGCCGATCTTTTCGAACACAATAATGATGGCTTATTTATTAACGATGCGGATACGTTAGAAATTTTAAACGTTAATCGAAAAGGCGAATCTTATCTTGGTTATGCGAAAGAAGAGCTGCTTGGTGAAAGTCTCGACAAGCTATATGCCGAATGCAATGCCGATGATTTGAAAACCTGCGTGAGTGCGGTTGCCGATGATGGTAGTACGGTCTTCGAAACCTTTCACCAACGAAAAGATGGGTCGCTAATACCAGTTGAAATCAGCGCCCAACTGTTATCGCGCGAAAGTGGTGACATTGTGCTTAGTGCCGTTCGAGACATTTCGGACCGGCGTGAAGCGCAAGAGGCATTACGCAAAAGCCAACAGAATTTAGTCGATGCCATCGAATCGATAAAAGAAGGGTTTGTGCTGTGGGGTCCGGATGGTCGGCTGCAAATATTCAATCAACAATACATCGAATTAGAGCCACGGTTGCGCGATCTGGTAAAAGTAGGCGTAACTTTCGAGGAACTCCTTCGCCATAGTTACGATAATAAAATCATTGTCACGGATCTAGACCGCGAGGAATGGATAAAAATGCGTATGGACGACCACAAGAAGCCTACCGGTCCATATGAATTTCGCGTCTATGATGGCAGGTTTATCAAGATTTCGGAGTACGTTACGCCTGACGGTTCGTGCGTGGGCATTTACGAGGATATTACTCAGCTTAAGCGCGCTACCGAGCATATTCATTATCGAGCTTACTTCGACGTACTGACGGGTTTACCCAACCGCGAGAATTTTCTCGGCAAATTGAGTGAAACGCTCGCCATTGTAAAACGTACGCAGCAAATTTGCGGCTTATTGTTCATTGATTTGGATCGTTTCAAAAATATTAATGACACCCTGGGTCATGCGGTTGGCGAT
>JBCCFA010000069.1:0-13238 GCA_039029975.1 Pseudomonadota bacterium | reverse complement strand
TTGACCATTTATTTTCGCTAACTGAAACGCATCGGTATAAATACCATTAAAATCAAAAGTGGCTTGGGCAGCGACCTCGTTGAAAATATTAATGGACAGTATTTTTACTTGAAAATTCGGTCTGGGATCTCTCGATACCCAATCGTCAATGACTTCGTTCATTGGTCTTGATACTTCGACGAGCGCGCCGTTTTCATCTTTCACATATCCCTTCATATGGGCGTTCGGTACGTCGAACGCTTTTTCTAAGCGCGCTCTATCGCCATGTTTAAAACCTTCGAAATAATTTTCTATCGTGGATTTAATAGCATCGTAGTCATCAATATTTTCTGCAGTAGCCATCGATAATACTCCCGTTAAAAATATAGTAAGTCCAAACTGAGCTGTACGTCGCAAAACTGTTGTCATCGCCACACCTTGGAATGCCAGATTATTAGTTAGCGAAGGTAGAGCAAAATGAGGTTCTGCTCAATGGCTTCGTGTCCCTACGGACCTGGTGTGGCGCGCTGGCGCATTTGAATATGGGTGATGTCGCCTGTTTTCGACAAAAAATAGAAAAAGATGCTAAGTTGCGGCCTCAAATGAGAATAATTGAGCGAATACACGAAAAAGCTCATATGAAAATTAGATGGGGAGAACACAGACATGACTGGAGTCATTTTACTTTTTGTCGGATCGGTGCTGTTAGTTAACGGTGTCGGTAGCACTGGCAGAATCGATGTTCGCTCGATGGCGGTGATGAATTTCATGGTTGGCGGTTTGGCATTAGTGGCCAGTTTAATTCAGCTCACACGAGCGGAATCCAACGCTGATTATTTTGGCGTGGCTTGCTACTTTCTTTTCACATTCACCTATCTATATGTTGCGATTAGCATGTGGTTCGATCTAGACATGCGCGGTTTCGGATGGTTTTGCTTTTTTGTTGCGATAACGACCATACCGTGCTCACTGGTGAGTTTCGAAGCCGGAGATTTCCGTTTCGGTACCTTCTGGTTAATTTGGGGCGTGCTTTGGTATATGTTTTATATGGCTAACGTATCAGGAAAGGATTTTGGCAAAGTGATGCCAATAGCTGTCATATCGGTCGGCGTACTTACTTGTTGGATACCCGGATTATTGATACTCACCGATCGCTGGTAGCTGGGGTTTAGCCTGCGGAAATCGAGTTCTGTGCGGAAGTTTCCGCGCTTAAAAACGCTAGCGCTTCGTCTGCCCACGCGATCCAGGCTTCGCACACAATAATGCCGCGCCGTAAGGTGAGGTATAAATATTGTTGTTTCACCGGCACGCTATTGCCGCACTCGCGGTAAGTTTGTTCGTACCGTTGAAACACCTTTAAACGCTCGTCGAATCGAGCTCGATGGGCGAGAATCTCTCTTGCTAATACATCGGGTTCGGTAAGGTGTCCGGCCGAAATTTTAACCAACAACGGGTCGCGGATCGGTTGAATTTCGGTTGGCGTTGTTAGCCACTCACTCAAGGCGCCGCGACCGCTCGCGGTGATCAAATACTGTTTTTTTGACGGTTTCGAATCTTGTTGAATTTGTTCAAATTCAACTAAAGCTTCATCAGTTAACTTTCTAAGTTCTCTATAAATTTGCTGGTGTGTGGCGTGCCAGAAATATCCCACTCCGGAATCGAATTCGCGAGCGATCGCGTATCCGGTTTGGGGCTGCGAATCCAGCGAGGCCAATATAGCGTATCGCAAAGACATAGATGTCTACCTCAATGTTATGCAATTAGTTGCATATGTGTTTAATTGCATATTATCATAACAGCCAAGAATCAGAAATTGAATTGGAGCTTGTCATGAGTTCAGTGCTTGAACACTCTCACCAATCGGAATTTTCTGCGTTGGCTTTGTTAGGGGAATCTGCCGAGGAAGCTGGGCCCTACGAAACAGACGTAATCGGTAAGATTCCGGAACAACTATCTGGCACTTTGTATCGGAATGGACCGGGCCTGTTTGAGCGGGCGGGTGTGAAGAAAAAGCATTTATTAGATGGCGACGGTTTCGTGCAAGCACTGCGTATTAATGATGCCAAAGCGAGTTACACGAGTCGCTTTGTTCAAACCGAAAAATTTATCGCTGAGGAGCGCGCGCAAAAATTCCTAACACCTACGTGGTCGACCTTAGCGCCAAAGACTATCAGTAGAAACCTCGGCGCCCGGCTTCTGCCGCAAGCAGGTGTTACCGTTGTGAAACGAGGCGACGGCTTGTTTGCATTCGATGACGCTGGCGCACCTTATGAGCTCGATCCGTCAACGCTCGAGACACGTCGAAATTTAAAAGGCGACGGTCAATTTCCGCTACCATCGTACAACGCGCATAGCACCATCGATGCAAAGACCGGTGAATGGATTCAATTCGGCTTAACTTATGGACCGACCAATCGAGTACATCTATCGATGTCGAACCAAGATGGTTCGACGGCCCGTCAGTATTCTTACCCAGTTAGTTGCTCAACCTATTTCCATGATTTTTTTGTCACAGAAAAACACGTGGTCTTTTTAATTCACGCATTGCGGTTCAATCCCACCAAAATGTTGCTGGGACTGTCGAGTTTAATTGATTCGTTTAAGTGGCAGCCCCAGGCTGGTAATGAAATTTGGGTGATATCCCGCGAGACAGGCGAGTTAAACGCGAAAATTGACAGCGATCCCGTCTTCATGTGGCATTCGCTGAACGCTTACGATCGCGGGGACGAAATTATTGCCGATTTTGTTGGCTACGATGAACCCGACCATTTCATTGGCGACAATGCCGAGTTTCATTCTGTGATGTCCGGCCGCAGCGGCGCGGCGAAGTATCCAGGAACAGTTCGACGGTATGTAATAAATCCTGCACAGAAAAAAGTGCGCACAACGACCGTGGCTGATGGATATCATGAATTTCCGATGATCAATCCGTCTCACTATTGTCGCGAACATCGGATCGGTTATTTCACGAAAGGATTTGAAGACGGCACAAATTTACACAACGGAATCACGAAAATTGATATGCAAACCGGTCGAACCGAAGACTATTGCTTTGGGGCTGGTTATCACGCGGGTGAACCAGTGATTGTGAAAGATCACTCTTCCCCAGAAGATGAGAATAAAGGATGGCTTCTATCACAATTTTTAGAAGCCGAGTCTGGCAAATCCGGATTTGCGATTTTTAATGCGGAGCGCGTATCTGATGGGCCCGTTGCAAAGATTATGATGGAGGCACATGCGCCGCTCAGTTTTCACGGATGGTGGAGTTCAAGTGTATGAACAGCCAAGAAAACGGGTATACAAGGCGCAAATTTCTCTCGAAAACTGCTTTGCGCACCGGCGGTGCTGGCTTGTTGATGTCTCCTTGGCAGGCATTTGCAAAATATAATGAACTCAATCGCGCCTACGCTGATGAGATCATCTCGATTGAAGAGTTTACGAAAGGGAAGTTCAAGCCAGGAGACATCATCGATTCGAGCAATGTCGATGGCGTGCGTGATTTGCTTGATCCCATTCGTTATCAAGAGATTTCGCAACAGGGGCGAAAATTAGAGCTGGTTCCAACTACATTAGATCTCGCCGACTTAAGCCCAATAGATTACATCGAAGCCACGCTGAGGAACCGGGGAAAGGCGCGATTCGATAGCGACGGTAATGTCGTTAGCGACGATGGCGGACCCTGGATCGGCGGCAACCCGTTTCCCGAGCCGCAAGATGCGACCGAAGTATTCGCTGGTATCACAATGACCTGGGGGCGCCACGATGTGTCGATGAATGCCATCAAGGAATACGATCTCGACCAATCCGGCGTGGTTAAACATCGTTATGAGTTGCTGTGGGTTGAGTATGCGCCGGTTGGGCGGGTGTCCATGGATCCGAAACCTTTCGTGCCAGGACAAGAAGATAAATTACGCTATAACACCATCCTTTTTACGGCCCCTAGCGACTTCAAAGGCACGTCTTTTTTGAATGTTTGGCCTTATGACCAACGTAAATATCCAGATCTGAAAGGCTACTTGCCGCAATTTAAGCGTGTTCGAAAATTTCCAGCGAGCCAGCGTTTCGAACCGCTTATTCCGGGTTCCAACTTGTATTTATCCGATGTTTGGACAGCCGGCGATCCGTTTCTCACCTGGGGAAATTATCGAATCGTTGGACGCCAACCCATGTTGGGCGCGGGCTCGCAAAACTGGGTATCGGACCATCCCAATTGGGAGCGCGGCACGCACGGCGGTCCAGAGGGCAATACGTTTTGGGATATGAAAGTTGAGCTCGTGCCGGACACGATTATCGTTGAGGCAGAGCCAGTTGGTTATCCGCGAGCGCCTATTAGTAAAAAACGCGTTTGGTTTGACACACGAACTCTACTGCCGGTCATGATGGTAACTTATGACCGGAAGGGTAATATATTTAAATCTTTTGATGGCGCAGCATCACTTTATAAGGATGGCGACAAAGTTGTGATGGACGGCAAACATCCTTATTGGTCTTGGTGCTGCGTGCATGCGCACAACATTCAAAATGATCACATGTCGCGCTTCGAACAAGTGAAAGAAATTTCCGGCGGTTATGCCACTAGCGTTAATGAGCCCGACGTGTTCGACGAGTATCTAACGCTGTCTGCATTGCGAAGGCTAGGTACCTAGCGTCACAAAAACGGGTTGATTCGAATTTCGACGTAGTACTGGACAACTACAGTGTCAGTTGGAACTCAGATTCCAGGCGCCGTTTGTCTATATCGCCGAGGGAATCGTAAGTCTCCCTAAGCTTTTGTAAACACTTGGCCTGATACTTGAATGCAGATTGTGAATACTCGCTATCGAGCAATCGAACGGCGAATTCACTTTCGCCCGCATCAATAGCCTTGGCATTTGCTTCGAGGTAGGGAAGGTACAATTGCTGTATTAGTGCTACCAGCTCGAACAATGCCCGCGGCAGTTTTTCGAATTCGACAAAATTTCCGTTTAATCCCGATAAATCGCCAAGCCTTCTAACCCAGTTATCTACGCGGGGCGCTTTTTCACGCATGATTTGTTGTGGTGTTGGGTCAAGGCCTAGGGTGTGAAGAGGACCGTACAACCCAAAATCGGCGAAGCTCGGTGCGCTGCCAAACAAAAATTTTTCCAAGGCAACATGCGAATTAAGAATGGTGAGCACCTTCTCATAAGTCATCTCAATTAATTCGGCATTTGCCGGCGTGCAGCCCACTAGCGGCATGCGTTCCGTTTGACGGGCCAGGAACATCTCATGCTTTTCGTGAAGTTGTTCCGTATTCGCTCCTGGAAATGCATCGTCCATCACCCAACGTGGACCGAATTCCCGATCGGCGTCATACGCAAATCGGTAATGAAAGATGCATTTAGCTAGCCACTCATCGGCGAAATCTTCAATTAATAAATTAACGAAGTTAAGGGCTGGATCATTCAGTAAGACCGTTCGATTCGATGGCGCGGCGTTCTCTAGTTTGAGTATTATTGGCGTGCTATCGGTTTGATAACTACCATCGTCAAATTGCACCACCGGCATGATTAACGGTTTGACGTTCGCCGTTTGCGCAAAAAATTGCGGCATACGCGATAACCATCGATAGGGAATATGACGGTATCGGCAATAAGCCCGTAATTTCACCGAATAGGGTGAGGCTTCTATGCCAATGATCGTGATTGGTTTGGGGGTGCTAGCGTTCAAATTATGGACGACACAGAGTGTTTAGCTGAAATTCGGAATGACTTTTTCGGCGAAAAGCCCAAGTGAAGATAAGATCTGGTCGCGATCGTGGATCCCTTGGGGTAGAAGCATCACCATCTCGTTGATCGGCACAGCTTTCGATGCTTCTTCGATGCGGCGACACAGCGTATCCGGGGAACCAATCAAGAGTTCGGGCATGGGCTGGCCAAAAGGCACCGCCCAATTTTCCCAAAACCATTTCATATCTGCGAACTGCGCCTTGGCTTCAGCATCGGTTTTCGCACATATCATCATGCCGCCCCAACACGCTTCGTCGCCAGGCTCGACGTGACGTTCTAAAATTTCCGATTCCTCGCGATAGGCCGCCCAAAGGGCCTGACAAAATTCTAAGTTGTCAGACATGATGATCGTTTTGCCGCCATATTTGGCCCAGAATCTCACCGTGCGCATAGATGCGCTGAAGCCGCCGTACAACGGGGGATGCGGGTATTGCAAAGGTCTTGGTGCGATACCCACTTCTGCGATATTCATGGCTTGGTCAACGCCTTGGCCGTACTTCGAATAAACCTCGTGTGTATGTGGGTTTTTGAAATCTTGTGGTGGGAACTGCCAGTAATTGCCTTGGAAGGAAAAGGTTTCTTCGCGCAACGCGGTCAACACAATCTCGACCCATTCGGCAAAATGCTCGCGGTTGCGCTCATCCGCCGGTTCATTTTTATTCCATGGTCCAATCGCATCCAACTCGGCTTTGGTTTTTAAGTTTTCTACCCAACGATGCTGGTAGCCACGCACCAAACCCACCCCAAAGCGGCCCTGCATCATATGGTCCATGGTCGAAATTGCTTCGGCAGTGCGTAAGGGGTTGTGCGTTGTTGAGACGAAACCGCATGTGATCACGCGCAAGCGCTTTGAATGTTTGCCGATCCACATACCCATTAAAGTGGGGTCATTGCTGGCTTCAAATCCTTCTATTTGTAGATGATGCTCCGGGTGACCCCAGCCCGCAAAGCCTGCTTCGTCGGCGAAGCTAACATACTCTGCAATCTCGTCGAGCATGCGTTGATAAAGCGCGGGATCTTTGCCGGCCATGCCGGATTCGAGTTCGCTCCGGCGACCCACGGTGCAATACATAAAGGCATTAAAATCAATCTTCACGACATCAAGCTCGTATTGTTATCTTGAACTATTTGACAAGCAGCTGCCTACGCGACGCCGCTTAACGTCTTCAATTTTTCCATGGTGCGCTCAGCAATGAATTCTCTGAAAACTCGAATTCGAGCAGTGTCGCGTAGATCTGGGTGCGACAGCAACCACACGTCGAACGTAGAAATCGAATTGCCGGGCGGTACCCTAAGCAAATTCGGATCAGCGTCACCGATCATGCACGGCAGAAAGGCGATCCCCATTTGATGTTGGCATGCACTAAGTTGCGTTAGCACGTTGGGGTAAAGTCCGCGCGTGGGCAACATTGGGTAGCCCAGCTCTTTAATCATTTCTTCCATGCTCGAATCATCGGCCCAGCCTAACCAGCTTAAGCCGCAGTGCGGATCTGATAGGTCTTTCTCAGCAAGGTAATCTTTGTGAGCGAAGGCGGCCTGGTGAACGGCAGCCAACTTTCGCCCGATCAAATAATCAGGTGGACTGCTTTGATTGCTTATCATCCGAATCGCCACGTCCGCTTCGCGTCTGGATAAGTCGAACACTTCATAGGAGGTGCGAATTTCCAGAAATATTTTGGGATACATATTTTGAAAGGTCGCGAAGTCATCCATATACATATGAATGGCGGCAATGTCCGGCAAGGTGACGACGATTGGACCTTCCAGTTTAGCGTCTCCACCGACAACCGTACGACGAATGTTGTTAACTTCTTCATCCATTCGTTTGGCGGAACTAAGAATATTTTCGCCAGCGTTGGTAATTTGATAGCCATCTGGGGTTCGATCAAATAATTTTGTGCCAATGTTTTCTTCAAGTTGTTCAATGCGTCTTCCAACGGTGGAATGGCTAACATTCAGTTGGTTGCTGGCCGCACGTACTGAACCCGCTTTCGCCACAGTAAGAAAAAAACGTAAATCATCCCAATCTAACATTTCAGCTGCTCTTAAAATTGTGTCCGAAAAATCTAAGACTATTCATCCCAAGAGAAATTCAAGTGAAGGCCAAGATTACTCGTGAAAATAATTTCCCGGCCGTTTCTCCCTAAATGCTGAGATTGCCTCCGCGTGATCTTTACCTGCTTTGGCGATGGAAATATGTGAACCGACAATCTCTAAAGCGGTGAATAGATCCGTTTGCATACTTTGATAAACCGCGCGCTTAATGTTCATAACAGAATACGGCGGCAGGGTTGCAATTTTTTCCGCGAGCACTTGTGTCTCTGCTAACAGATTAGCATTCTGATAGACATGATTCACCAAACCAATTTCTTTTGCCTGCTCAGCATCAATAAAATCCGCCGTAAGCAATAACTCTAGGGCCCTGGCGGTACCAACGATGCGAGGCAAGTAGTAGGCACCGCCGCCGCCAGGCAGCAGGCCAATTTTAGCGTAAGTTTCGCCAAACTTGGCCAGTTCGCCGGCAACGCGGATATCGCAAGCCAGCGCCAGATCCATGCCACCGCCGGCGGCAACGCCATTGACTGCGGCAATGACTGGTTTATCAAAACTCGCCATTCTCCGCGGGAAAGCTTGAATCGAGTGACGAACATGGCGCTTGGTCGTTAGTGGGCGGTTGTCGGCGTCGGCACCCATTGCGGTAACGTCACCGCCGGCGCAAAAGCCGCGGCCGGCGCCGGTCAGGATAACCACGCGCACGTCGTTGTTCGTCTCGCAATAATCGATTGCATCGACTAAGGCCTCTAACATTTCATCGGTGAACGCATTGAGCTTGTCTGGGCGATTAAGCGTAAGCGTTGCAACATTGTTCTGTTCTGAAAGTAAGACTGTGTCAGCCATGATGTTTGCTCCCGCTAGGCCAGCTAAATGTGGCAACTTAGTCTATTATATCCGAGCGATTAATTTGGCACCTAAGCCGGCTTGAATATCTATCGACCTCGTTGCTCGTAACGGACCCAGTCGCCGGCAAACTAACGATGGACGCCTGTCCCTCTCACACATATTGAAGGCCGATTAACAAAAAAAGATGAACAAAGTCATGGTGATTACCGGCGGCAGCCGCGGTGTCGGCGCCGCTGTCGCAAGGCTCGCTGCCGAGCGTGAATTTGATGTCTGTATCAACTACGTCAGCGATCTCAAAGCGGCGGAAGAAGTGGCAGATGTCGTGGCGTCTCACGGGCGACGGGCTTGCGTGGTGCAAGCGGACGTCTCTGTTGAAGCTGAGGTGGAAAGCCTGTTCGCTGCAATTGATTCGGAATTCGGGCGTTTAGATGTCCTGGTGAATAACGCTGGAATTGCGAAACCGCAAATGAGCCTAGTGCAAATGGATAGTGACCGATTGAGGCGCGTATTTGATGTGAATGTTATCGGATCATTTTTGTGCGCCCGCGAAGCGGTAAAACGTATGTCAACGGAACTCGGCGGCGCGGGTGGCGTTATTATCAATATGTCTTCAGCGGCGGCGAGACTTGGTTCGCCCCATGAGTTTATTGACTACGCGGCGTCCAAGGGTGCGATGGACACCTTCACTGTCGGCCTATCAAAAGAGGTAGCAGACGCGGGTATTCGAGTGAATGGTATTCGTCCAGGACTAATCGATACAGAAATCCACGCTTCATACGGGGAGCCGAATCGTGCAGTGCGTTTAAGGTCGTCCATCCCCATGCAGCGCGAGGGAAGTGCCATCGAAGTTGCGCACGCGGTCTTATGGTTAGCGGGAGAGGAATCGAGTTACGTCACCGGCACAACTGTCGATGTGTCCGGCGGGCGTTAAGTGCCGTTTCGCTAATTTGCTCACTTAACCGAGTTTAGGCGATTCCTAGCGCCTTGACTGCCGCAATGATATCCGCGTGAATTGACGGGGCTGTGCACACAACGCCGCGATTCGATTTAAGCGTCGCTCCTTGGGCGAAATCTAGATCGCGACCCTCAATATCGGTGACGACGGCCCCGGCTTGCTCGGCGATGATTTTGCCCGCTGCATGGTCCCAAATTTTTTCTATATAACCGACACGTGTTGGGAGGCGAAAGTACGCGTCTGCTTGGCCGCGTCCAACCACAGCGTACTTACACTGACTGTCTAAACGAGCCGGCGCGCTTGTCGCGTTGAGGTAATCCAAAATTTTCACTGTGTCGTCTTGCTTCGAATGCGCAGACTCGACGGATTCGCAAATTTTGAGCGCGTTGAGGTCAACGCTATCACTCGCATGCACTTGGGTTGGTTCGGCCTCGGGGTTTTCTTCAGGAAGATACCAGCTGTCGCCGCCTTCAGTGGCATAGAACAGACAACCCGCCGCGGCTGGTTGATCGAACGGCTGGCTGAAATCCGCGCTCATATTTGGGCAGCCGAGAACACCAAGCTTTACTTCACCATGGTCAATCCACGCGAGTGAAACGGCGTATTGCCCGCCGCGAAGAAAACCCTTGGTGCCATCGATTGGATCTAGCGTCCAATAGCTATCGCTCGAGGCGTCGTGATTCCCCATATCGATAGCGTCGAGCACATCCTCGGGGGAAAGATCGGCACGATAGGTTTGCACCGTTTTCGCGACCGCCAACCGCAAAGTGTCTTGATTGTCTGCTCGAAGTTCGGCCGCACTCTCTTCACCGACCATGAGGAACTCGCCCAGATCATCGCGCAATCGCTGGCAGATAATCGCCTGCGCAGCGAAATCGGCAACGGTAACCGGGCTACGATCATCCTTAGTCATTTGGCGAATGTTATGCAGTTCATGCTGAACGGCGCGGGTCGCGAGACAGGCTTCGCGCACGGCCTTGATTGCGGTTCTGAGTAAATTATCTTGTTCGGGCATTTGGCAGGTTTTCGACGTTTTTTTAAGGTACTCCAAACATGGCAAACGAAACTAAGATATGCAACGTCATGGGCAATTTTGCGGGTGATATACTCCGTCTGCGGTCTTATTCGCGAACTCAGAGCTATAAAACGATCAGAAAAAGAGGATTTTCGTTATGTCTGCGGAAAAAACTTATCCGGTACCCACGGAGCTGGCTAAGCAAAGTCTTATTGACGAGCCAACTTATCGGGCAATGTATGAAAAATCGATATCGTCGCCGGATGAATTTTGGGCGGAGCAAGCAGAAGCATTTATCGATTGGTATTCCCCGTGGCAGAACGTTCGGTCAGAGGATTTCGTCGGTGCTGAGATTAAATGGTTTGAGGGCGCAACCCTAAACGTTAGTTATAACTGTCTCGACAGACATATTGAAGCGCGCGGCGATCAAGACGCCATCATTTGGGAGGGCGATGATCCCAACGACGATAGTAAAATCACCTATCGCGAGCTGCTAGCCCAGGTTTGCCAATTCGCAAACGCTTTGCGCGCAAAAGGGGTAAAGAAGGGAGACCGTGTCTCTATCTACATGCCAATGGTGCCCGGAGCTGCAGTCGCCATGCTGGCCTGTGCACGAATTGGCGCGGTTCACTCAATCGTGTTCGGTGGCTTTTCGCCAGACGCCTTGCGCGATCGTATTTTGGATTCGGATTGCAGCGTTGTCATCACGGCGGATGAAGGCGTTCGAGGTGGGCGGCCCATTCCATTAAAAGCGAACACCGACGCCGCGGTTGCCTCGTGCCCCAATGTCCATACGGTTTTTGTTATTCGACGTACAGGCGGCGATATTGAGTGGCACGATGGGCGTGACATTTGGTATCACGAAGCGGTTGAGAAGGAACCTGCGACGTGTGAACCGGAGGTCATGAACGCCGAAGATCCGCTATTTATTCTCTACACTTCTGGATCTACCGGCAAACCAAAAGGAGTACTGCATACCAGTGGCGGGTACGCGCTTTACGCGGCAATGACGCACAAGTATGTCTTTGATTATCACGACGGCGATATCTACTGGTGCACCGCTGACGTTGGCTGGGTTACTGGGCACTCCTACATCGTTTATGGTCCCATGGCTAACGGCGCCACCACACTAATGTTTGAAGGCGTACCTAACTATCCTGATGCGGGTCGCATGTGGGATGTGGTCGACAAACATGGTGTGAATATTTTTTACACGGCGCCGACGGCTCTACGCGCTTTAATGGGGCAGGGCGATGATTTCGTTACCCGCTCGAGCCGCAAAACTTTGAGAATTCTTGGCTCAGTGGGTGAGCCAATTAATCCCGAGGCTTGGGAATGGTACTACCACGTGGTTGGCGAAGGTCGATGCCCCATAGTGGACACCTGGTGGCAAACGGAAACTGGCGGCATTCTCATTACCCCGCTCCCTGGCGCCCGTGCCTTGAAACCGGGTTCGGCCACACTCCCGTTTTTTGGCGTGCAGCCGGCACTGTTAGATGACAAAGGGAACGAATTAGAAGGTGCCACTGAAGGCGCGCTGGTGATCAAGCACTCCTGGCCGGGGCAAATGCGCACAGTGTATGGTGATCACGAACGATTTATCGAAACCTATTTCAAGATCTACCCCGGTAACTATTTTACCGGCGACGGCGCGCGCCGAGACGAAGATGGATATTATTGGATTACCGGTCGAATTGACGATGTTATCAACGTTTCTGGCCATCGCATGGGTACCGCAGAGGTCGAGAGTGCGCTAGTGTTGCACGATGCTGTCGCCGAAGCCGCGGTAGTCGGCTATCCCCATGACATTAAAGGTCAGGGTATTTATGCCTACGTTACCTTGATGACAGGCGTAGGCGCCACTGACGAGCTACGCAGTGAACTCGTTAAACATGTCCGCAAAGAAATTGGCCCCATCGCTACACCGGACGTCATTCAATGGGCGCCAGGCTTGCCGAAAACGCGGTCGGGCAAGATCATGCGCCGTATCCTTCGCAAAGTGGCGGCCAACGAATTAGAGAACCTTGGCGACACGAGCACCTTGGCCGATCCGGTTGTGGTAGACGACCTGATTGAAAACCGTGCCGTAAAGTAAGGTGGCAGCATCGAACATTGAAGATCTAAATGTAAAGACATCACAGGATGAGTAACGACAAGTTTAGTGATTTTTCCCAGGCTTTTACCGCCGAGTTCGGTCGCGCATTAACGAATGCTTGGCAAGAAGCTCTAACGAATTCACTTAGCAAAAGTTTTGGTGGTGGTTCGGCGCCAAGCGCTACCGATGCGGGCAATGGTGTGTTTTCGCTGTGGCAAAATTTCTTTGCAAATTTTCCGGGGGGCAACCTAGGCACCGGTAAGGAATACCTTGAGTTCGGCCAATTTATTAAACCTTATATGGAATTTTTTGCGGCAGGCGCGAGTACCGATACGGTGTCGGCGCAAATGTCGCAAGCGTTTCGCGATGCCGCAGCCGCGGGTTTCGACAAAGGACTAATGAATTGGTTTTCAGCCGTTCCGCAACTATGCAGCTCAAATGGCCTTGTCGAAATATTAGAGACCCTTTCGAAGTCCTTTATGGGTCAACAAGGCCTATTTTCAGCTGATCTCTGGCCGGGCTTTCAACCCAGTCCGGCACCGCCGG
>JBCCFA010000068.1:0-13240 GCA_039029975.1 Pseudomonadota bacterium | reverse complement strand
GAGGTGTTGGCCGAACATGAAATCGAGTGGCGAGAACTGACCGAACAAGGGGCCGATTCCACGGAAGTAAACCGCGCGGTGCTGCGCGCCGCGCTCAAGGCTGAGACGCCCGCTGACGGCGAGGCAACGTTTATTGGCGTTGAATATGGTGTGGGCGATTATGCGCTAGTTAAAGTATCTAACGTGACCTACCCAGATGCAGGCGAATTGATTTCCGACGATGTGAAAGCCGTGCAAAATACTGTGACCCGGAACCGAGTGATTAGCGACTGGCGAAATTTTGTTTCCGCCAATCGTGCCGATGCGGACGTGGAGTTGTATCCAGGTAATTTATAAAAAACCGAGCTTGCGGAACTGCCCGACCTAGGGTAAGCCAGTTGGGCGAACTATTCGATTGCCGCCATGCCCATAATGTTGAAACCGCAATCAACGTAGGTAATTTCGCCAGTTACCGCCGATGCCATATCGGAACAAAGAAACGCCCCCACATTGCCTACTTCTTCGATGGTCACATTGCGGCGGAGCGGTGCTGTTGTTTCTACATAGGTGAGAAATTTCTTTAAATCCTTCACGCCAGAGGCGGCGAGGGTGCGAATTGGACCTGCCGAAATGGCATTCACGCGAATCCCTTCCGGTCCCAAGCTTTCCGCCATATAGCGCACATTGGCCTCGAGACTCGCTTTCGCTAAGCCCATAATGTTGTAGCTTGGCAGCGTTTTTACTGCGCCTAAATAGGACAGGGTCAACATTGCGCCGTTGCGACCTTGCATCATTGGTCGCGCCGCTTTGGCCAAGGCGGCAAAACTGTAGGAGCTAATTTCATGGGCCAGCCGGAAGCCATCGCGGCTCACCGCTTGCAGATACTCACCTTTCAGTTCTTCGCGCTCGGCGAAGGCCACAGAATGGACGACAATGTCCAAACCATCCCATTCGTTGCCGAGGTAGGAAAATACGTCCGCAATCTCCTCATCGCTGCCGACATCGCACGGGGCAGTCAAATTTGAGCCGCATTGGGCGGCAAAATCTTCGACTCGCGATTTTAAACGCTCATTTTGGTAGGTAAACGCTAGCGAGGCGCCCTCGCGATGCATGGCTTCGGCGATCCCCCAAGCAATTGATTTATTGCTGGCCACCCCAACAATCAGTGCACGTTTACCCTCAAGTAATCCCATCTTTGTTCCCCCGCAAGCCTATTTATTGATGAATAAAAGAGCTGTGTATAGTCGAAAGCCGAGGTTTATAATGCACAGCTCCGAACCATTTTAATCGATTCGCACTCTATATACCTAAACCAGCGAATTTGGCGCCCCGGCACGGCGCAACGGCAACAGCACCGAGATACACGATTTAAAAACTGTCAGCATGCGAATTTTCCAACCGGTACGAATCAGTTTATTAATCGGGGTGCTATTACTAGGCGCCTGCGCAGACAGTGGTTGGAATAATCCTTACCCTGAGGGGGATTCGGAAAAAACCCTTTACTACGGTTCGTTTTCAGAAAGGCCGAAGCACTTAGACCCGGTGTCTTCCTACAGCGAAAACGAAGCGCAATTTAACGGCCAGATTTATGAGCCGGTGGTGCAATATCATTTTTTGAAGCGCCCTTATGAGCTGATGCCGCTGACCGGTACCTCTGTGCCAGTGCCAGAATACTTTGCGGCAGATGGTTCGGTGTTAACGCCCGAAGCGCCTTCCGAAGACGTCAAAAAAGTGGTTTACCGGATCTCGATCAAACCCGATATTCAGTATCAACCGCATCCGGCTTTCGCTAAATCTGAGGACGGTGAATTCATCTACCACGACTTAAGCCTGGACGAGGTTGAAGGAAAAAATACGCTAAGTGACTTTGATTTAGCGGGCAGTCGCGAACTCACGGCCGATGATTATGTGTACCAAATAAAACGCCTTGCCCATCCGCGTTTGCATTCGCCTGTTGCTGGGATCATGTCAAAGTACATCAAGGGGCTGGGTGATTTAGCGAAAACGCTCAAAGCTGCAGACGCAAAACTAGCCAATCCCAAGGCGTATTTAGATCTGCGCGAATTTGAATTTGCTGGTGCTCGCACAATCGATCGCTACACGTTCGAAATTGAGCTGCAGGAGAAATATCCGCAATTTGTTTATTGGCTGGCGATGTCATTTTTCGCACCCATACCGTGGGAAGCAGATGCGTTTTATTCGCAGCCGGGTATGAAAGAGCAAAACCTGACGCTCGACTGGTACCCGGTGGGCACTGGGCCGTATATGTTGACCGAGAACAATCCCAATCGCCGCATGGTATTGGCCAGGAATCCGAATTTTCATGGCGAGGTCTACCCGTCCGTTGGCATGCCGGGGGACGAAGCGCGCGGCTTGTTGCGTGACGCCGGTAAAGCGTTACCGTTTATTGACGCCGCTATTTATACTTTGGAAAAAGAAGCCATTCCTGGGTGGACGAAGTTCCTTCAAGGTTACTACGACCGGTCCGGCATCACGTCCGATAGCTTTGACCAGGCTGTGCAATTTTCGAGTGGCGGGGAGGCGGAGCTTACCCCAGAAATGACGGCTCGCGATATTGAGCTGGCGACCGCTGTGCAGGCGTCGACCTCGTACATGGGGTTCAATATGAAAGACGAGGTGGTGGGCGGCTACTCCAAGCAAGCGCGCCTGTTAAGACGCGCCATTTCTATCGCCGTGGATTATGAGGAATTCATTAGCATTTTTGCCAACGGTCGCGGTCTCGCCGCGCAAAGTCCGTTACCACCTGGTATTTTCGGCTACCGCGAAGGCGAGGCCGGGGTCAATCCTTATGTGTATGAATGGAAAAACGGACGGGCGAAGCGTCGCTCGATAGACGAAGCGAAAGCGTTGCTCGCAGAAGCGGGTTATCCAAATGGTCGCGATTCCAAAACCGGCAAACCGCTGGTGCTTTTTTACGAATCGATAACTCGTGGGCCGGGCAGCAAAGCGCTGCTCAATTGGTTTAGAAAGCAGTTTGAAAAACTTGGTATCCAATTGGTGATTCGCGCCACCGATTACAATCGTTTCCAAGAGAAAGTAAGAAAAGGCACGGCACAAATATTTGGTTGGGGATGGAATGCCGACTACCCTGATCCTGAGAATTTCTTCTTCTTGTTATATGGGCCAAACGCAAAAACCTTGAACCAAGGTGAAAACGCAGTCAATTATCAAAATGCGGCGTTCGACAAGCTCTTTGTAAAGATGCGCGCCATGCCAAATGGCGAGGAACGCCAAGCGGTAATCGATGAAATGGTTGACATCGCGCGGCGCGACGCGCCGTGGGCGTGGGGATTTCACCCGAAAGCTTATTCGCTTTATCACAGCTGGTATGGCAACGCGAAACCCAACCTCATGGCCCGCAATACACTCAAGTACAAAACGATTAATGCGCTAAAACGACAGGAACTGCGTAGCGCCTGGAATAAGCCCGTAATATGGCCAGTTATGCTGACGTTTATCGCTATCGTGCTCAGTGCAATTCCAGGTTACCTTACCTATAGGCGTCAACGCGAGGCCCGGGCATAGTGCTGGCCTACATTGCTCGCCGTCTGTTGTACGCCATTCCAATATTGATTGGTGTTAATCTGATTACGTTCGTCTTGTTCTTTGTGGTGAATACGCCTGACGACATGGCACGCTTACATTTAGGTGAACGGCACGTTACCGAAGAAGCAGTCGAAAAATGGAAGGCGGAGCGTGGTTATGACAAGCCCTTAGTGTGGAATGCGGCGGCGAGTGGTGCCGAGAAGTTTCAGGATACGATATTTTTTACGAACTCGGCGAAACTCTTCTTGTTCGAATTTGGTCAATCCGATAGCGGTCGCGACATCAGCTACGATATTTCGCAACGCATGTGGCCGAGCCTCGCCATTACGCTACCGGTGTTCGTTATCGGTCTGATGGCATCGATAAGCTTCGCACTAGTCGTTGCGTTTTTTCGAGGCACTTACATAGACACCTGGGCGGTTATTTTTTGCGTCGCCATGATGTCTATCTCGGGATTGTTTTACATTATTGGCGGTCAGTACTTAATTGGGAAACTACTTCGCTTGGTGCCAATTTCAGGTTTCGATTATGGATTAGACGGATTTAAATTTATTGTGCTGCCAGTGCTCGTGGCCGTGATCGGCGGTTTAGGCGGTAGCGTCCGTTGGTACAGAACGATATTTTTGGAAGAGATCAATAAAGACTATGTTCGCACAGCGCGGTCAAAAGGCCTCTCTGAACGGGCGGTGCTTTTTATTCATGTCCTTAGAAATGCCATGATTCCTATCTTAACGGGAGTGGTGGTAGTTTTGCCGACCCTGTTTATGGGCAGTTTAATTATCGAAGCCTTCTTTGGTATTCCAGGTTTAGGCAGTTACACCATTGATGCGATACAGCGTCAGGACTTCGCCATTGTGCGTGCTATGGTGTTCTTGGGTTCATTTTTGTACATCATTGGACTATTGCTAACGGACTTGTCCTACACGGTAGTCGACCCGCGGGTGAGGTTGGAATAGGCAATGAAACCGGTATTGCTAACCACCGATATACTATTTCTTGGACTTGTTTCCGCCGCGATTTTTTATGCGTGGTACGCCAGCAGACATGAACATTTGAGCGCGCCGTGGCGGGAAGTAAAACGCAATCGAATGGGGATGTCGGCTGCCGTTGTGCTGGCGACGTTTTTAACTATCGGCATTCTAGATTCGCTACATTTTTATCCGCGCCTTAATGATGGCGAAAATAATAATAACTACAGTACGGAATTAATTAGCGTTTTCGACGCGCTCGTGACACCCATGCGTACTCAGGTGGAAAAAACCTATTCCGCACCATTCGCTATTTTTGCGTTTGCGAAAGAGAATGTGGAACTGGCCAATGGTAAAACCGCACGCGAATTTCCTCGCCTTAAGTTTGGTGGGGCGCATTTACAATCGCTTGACGAACGCGCGCCGGATCTGCTGAAGAAAAGTGTGCTGGGTATTGTGACCGGCGTTTGCATATGGGTAGCGCTATTGGCTCTGCTAGTTGGCTTACTCAGCATCGCCAGAAAATCATCGATGCGGGTGACGCTGAGCACCGTGTTACGCGGCGACAGTGATACGCCGTGGCGCGTCATCGTTTCGACCTTGGCCGTTATCGCTGTGATCGTAGGTATGGTTATCCAACTATCACCCCACTATCACATGTTTGGTACGGACAAAGTCGGCACGGACGTACTGTATCAAACGCTGAAGAGCATTCGCACCGGCTTGATGATTGGCACGCTGACGACCTTAGTAATGCTACCGTTCGCCATGATACTCGGCATCATGGCCGGCTATTTTAAAGGCTGGATTGATGATGTGATTCAGTATCTTTATACGACTTTGTCGTCGATCCCCAGCGTGCTGCTAATCGCCGCCGCCGCGTTGATTTTAGACGCGTACATGATTCGCAACGCAGAGTCTTTCTCTTCGTTGGTCGCACGGGCGGACTTACGCTTACTGGCGCTCTGCGTCATTTTAGGTATCACCAGCTGGACTGGCTTGTGTCGACTACTGCGCGGCGAAACATTAAAGCTGCGCGAAATTTCCTTCGTTGAATCGGCACGCGCTTTCGGCGTCAGTCATAGTACGATTATTGCGCGCCACATGGTGCCGAATGTCATGCACATCGTGATGATTTCTATTGTGCTTGATTTTAGCGGACTGGTGTTGGCCGAAGCGGCCTTGTCGTATATCAATATCGGCGTGGACCCCACGATGGAATCATGGGGGAATATGATCAACAGTGCGCGCTTGGAACTCGCGCGCGAACCGCTGGTTTGGTGGTCTTTGTGTGCCGCTTTTGTCTTCATGTTCGTGTTGGTCCTGGCCGCCAACATTTTTGCCGATGCGGTTCGAGACGCATTCGATCCACGCTTACGCGTGGTGCATGCTCATTAGGATAATAGAGAAGTCGGAGAGGATTTATGACAGCAACGCCAACAGTATTCGTCGTTGACGGTGCACGCACCCCGTTTCTGAAAGCGCGGACTGGCCCTGGCCCCTTTAGCGCCTCAGATCTGGCGGTGAAAAGCGGGCAGGCATTGCTAAAACGACAGTCGTTTTCGCCGACAGATCTGGATGAAGTGGTCTTAGGCTGTATCGGACCCAGTCCCGATGAGGTGAACATTGGACGGGTTGTCGCTTTGCGCCTTGGCTGCGGCGACAAAGTGCCCGGCTGGACGGTGCAACGCAATTGTGCGAGCGGCATGCAAGCAATCGACAGCGCCGCACGGTCAATCATCACCGGGCGCGCGAATCTAGTCTTGGCCGGCGGCACAGAGGCTATGAGTCATGCGCCGATCTTGTGGCGTCCAGAAATGGCGACCGTGCTTGCCGAATGGATGTCAGCTAAAACCTTGGGTCAACGGGCGAAGGTGTTGGCAAGCTTGCGTCCACAATTTTTGAAACCGGTCATTGCATTGCTGCGCGGATTGACCGATCCCGTTGTCGGGCTTTCAATGGGACAAACGGCCGAAATTCTGGCCAAGAAATTTAATATCACCCGCACCCAAATGGACGAGTTCGCAGTCCAAAGTCATCTCCGCTTGGTTGCCGCCCAAAGCGAAGGGCGCCTCACGGAAATTTCTCCCGTGGTTGATAGCAAAGGAAAAGTGCACGATCACGACGACGGCGTGCGGGCCGATTCGGCCGTAGGTAAGCTAGCAAAATTGAAACCGGTATTCGACCGTCATTTCGGCCATGTTACTGCAGGTAATAGCGCGCAAATTACCGATGGCGCGTCCTGGGTGGTGCTTGCCAGCGAACAAGCGGTAAAGGATTTTGATTTAGAACCGCTGGGCCGGATTGTTGACACCGAATGGGCAGGGCTAGATCCGCGCCAAATGGGCCTGGGCCCGGTACATGCTTCCGCGCCAATTCTGGCGAGGCACGATCTGTCGCTCGGCGATATTCAATTTTGGGAAATCAACGAAGCTTTCGCGGCACAAGTACTGGCTTGTCTCGCGGCATTTAACGATAGCGACTATTGTCAGAGTGAACTGGGTTTGAGCGCCGCGCTTGGCGAAGTTGACCAAGACACTTTAAATGTGGATGGCGGCGCAGTGGCTTTGGGGCACCCCGTTGGCACAAGCGGCGCGCGCATTGTCTTGCATTTATTAAACGTATTACGCGAACGCCAGGCGCACCGCGGCATGGCGGCGATCTGCATCGGCGGCGGGCAGGGCGGCGCGATGCTGCTTGAACGAGATTAGTTGAGGAACACTACAGTGAGCGAAACCCCGAGCGTTAACGAGCACCACTACGTTAACTGGCAGTTAGACACGGATGACGAGGGCATTACCTTTCTCAGCATTAACTGCCCTGACCAATCGACCAATACGCTCTCGGCCTCGGTGCTTGAGGAGTTCGAGTCGATTGTAGAGTGGTTACGCCGCCATCCGCCGAAAGGCCTAATCATACAATCGAGTAAGTCCAGCGGGTTTATTGTTGGTGCCGATATTAGCGAGTTCGATAAGCTCACCGATCCGAAAGAAACGGAACAATATATAAAACGCGTTCACGGCACCTTGAACAAACTAGAAAACTTCCGTTTTCCGACTGTGGCAAAAATCTCAGGGTTTTGTTTAGGTGGCGGTTTAGAGATTGCGCTTGCCTGCGACTACCGCGTTGCCAGCGACGACGGCAAAACCAAACTCGGGTTACCAGAAATTTTGCTTGGCATTCACCCCGGATTTGCTGGTACGGTTCGGTCAGTTGAGCAAGCCGGCGTGACGAAAGCCATGGATCTTATGCTAACCGGCAAATCACTCGATGCTCGTCGCGCGAAGCGCATGGGGCTTGTCGACCATGCTGTGCCGCCGCGACACGTAGATCGTGCTGCGCTTGAATTAGTAAAGAAACCACCGACAAAGAAAAAGCCTGCACTGGTCGACCGGGCTTCGAACACGGCACTTACACGACCAGCTGTGGCGAGCGTTTTGCGCAAGCAGGTAGGCAAGCGTGCAGCCGAGCAACACTATCCCGCACCTTATGCATTAATCAATTTATGGCAGGAGCACGGGGGTGATCGCCAGGAAATGATGCAGGCGGAAGCCGCTTCGATTGCGCGTTTATTTGTCTCGCCCACCAGCAAAAATCTGCAGCGCCTGTTCTTTTTGCAAGAGCGGCTGAAGGGCTTCGGGCGAAAAAGCAAAAACAAAATATCGCATGTGCATGTGATTGGGGCGGGTACCATGGGCGGCGATATCGCGGCGTGGTGTGCCGGGCGCGGGCTGCAGGTCACACTACAAGATCGTGAAATGAAATATGTGGCACCCGCGATTCAGCGTGCGCATAAGACCTATAACAAACGAATTCGCGACCCCTATAAGCGCCAACAAACGAAAGATAACTTAGTGATCGATATCGCCGGCGACGGCATTCGTAGCGCCGATGTCATTATCGAGGCGATCATCGAAGATTTAGACGCCAAGCAAACTTTATTCAAAGCCATCGAACAACAGGCTAAGCCGGAGGCCTTGTTAGCCACCAACACCTCAAGCATTCCACTTGAAGATTTGGCTGTCGCCTTGTCGGATCCATCGCGCTTGGTTGGTATCCACTTCTTTAATCCTGTGGCGCGTATGCAGCTGGTGGAAATTATCGCGGCGGATGATACGGCAAAAGACGTCGTCGATGCGGCAAGTGCATTCACGGTGCAAATTGATAAACAGCCGTTACCGGCAAGCAGTTCACCTGGCTTTTTAATCAATCGAATCCTTTCTCCCTATTTGCAAGAAGCAATGCTAATGCTGGATGAAGGACTAGCGGTAGGCGAGATCGACAAAGTGGCCACCGATTTCGGCATGCCAATGGGGCCATTGGAATTAGCGGATACCGTGGGTTTAGATATTTGCCGCTCTGTGGGTGAAGTTTTGGCAGCGAAACTTGGCGGTGAAAGCCCACGTATTTTGGATAAGCTGGTGACACAACAACGCCTTGGCAAAAAGACCGGTCACGGGTTTTACGAGTACAAACGCGACAAAATTGTGCGTGATAAGGTCGAACCCTCGAACACGCCGACGAACGATATTCGAGACCGCTTGGTGCTGCGGCTGCTAAACGAGGCGGTTGCGTGTCTCCGCGAGGGGGTCGTGAGCGATGCTGATTTAGTGGACGTCGGGATGGTGTTTGGTACGGGCTTTGCGCCGTTTAGAGGGGGCCCGCTGCAATACGCCCGTGATCGCGGGGTTAGCGAAATCATCGAAAGACTCAATTACTTGGCGAGCGCGATCGATGAGCGATTTTTGCCGGACCCCGGCTGGGAAACTTTGAGTGCTGGTGATTAAACCATGACTGAAACGCTTTTAGATGTGAAGAATTTGTCGATTCACTTCGGCCCGCTTGACCAACCTGTGAAGGCGGTTGACCACATTAGCTTTTCCATTGCTCGCGGCGAAACGGTGGTGCTCGTTGGCGAATCCGGCAGCGGTAAATCGCTATCTGCGTTATCTGTACTGAGGCTGCTTCCGCATGCCGCGCGTGTTGCGAGCGGCCAGGTGACGCTTGGCAGCACAGATGTCTTATCTATTCCGGAACGCCAAATGCGCGAAATCCGAGGATCGAAAGTTGGGATGATTTTTCAAGAGCCGCAATCATCTTTGAATCCGGTTATCACGATTGGTAAACAAATTGGTGAGGTGCTTGCGCGGCACAAGGGCCTGATCGGACAGTCTCAAAGCAGCCGGGTGGTTGAACTGCTTGAGTCGGTTGGCATCAGTGATGCAGCGCGCCGCCAACACGAATACCCGCATCAGTTTTCTGGTGGCATGAAACAACGGGTCATGATCGCTATTGCCATGGCTGGTGAACCCGAACTCATGATTGCCGATGAGCCGACCACGGCGCTTGATGTAACTGTTCAGGCGCAGGTATTACATTTACTTAAAGAACAACAAACGAAAACCGGTATGGGGATTTTGTTTATTACCCATGATTTAGCGGTTGCCTATCAAATGGCCGATCGCATTGTGGTGATGCGAGACGGGCAGGTCATGGAGAGTGGCGAACGCGATCCGTTTTACCGGAACCCTCAGCACGAATACTCGAAGCAGTTATTTGATGCGTTACCAAGTCGCGAAAAACGCGACCGCGAAGGACACAGTGTTGAGCTTGTTGAACCCAAACCCGTGTTAAACGTAAAAGATTTGAAAATTCACTACCCCATTCGCAAAGGCTTTTTTAAACGCGTGGTCGGACATGTCAAAGCAGTTGACGGTATTGACCTCACGATTTATCGGGGAACAACCACCGCAATCGTTGGCGAATCCGGGTCAGGCAAAACCACCATGGGGAAAGGCATACTCCGCTTGCTACCGGTTACGGCAGGTAACGTGACTTATAACGACCAAGATTTGGCGAATAAAACAAACCGAGAAATGCGCGCGCTGCGTAGCGATCTGCAAGTCGTTTTCCAAGATCCTTATGCCTCAATGAATCCGCGCATGATGATCAGCGACATCCTCCAGGAAGGGATGATCGCGCAAGGTATCGGTGAGAATCGAGAAGCCAGAGAAAAACGGGTGGATGAGTTGTTATCCCAGGTAGGATTGGGAGCGTCGTTTAAATATCGTTACCCGCATGAGTTCTCTGGTGGTCAGCGGCAGCGCATTTGTATCGCGCGTGCGCTGGCGGTTGATCCGGAGGTGATTATTTGTGACGAACCTACATCGGCGCTAGATGTGTCTGTACAGGCGCAGATCTTGAGTTTACTCCGAGATCTACAAAATAGACTTGGGCTCACTTACGTTTTTATCACCCACAACCTGAGTGTCGTGGCCTATCTTGCTCACTACATTGCCGTGATGTACCAAGGGGAAATTGTCGAGCAAGGCAAAACAGACGATATTCTTGACGCACCACAACACCCTTACACGCAGAAACTATTGTCCGCGATTCCCAAAATTGACGTCGCTTAGTTGATAGCTCCCGAATCATCACGGCCGACGGCCGTGCCAAGTGGCCTTGCCTTGTGTCGTAATTTAATTGCGGTTGCCTGGCCGCTCATGTTCAACAACTTATTCAATATCGGCATTAATGCTGCTGACACGCTCATGGCCGGTCGCCTGGGCGCCTCGCAGCTTGCCGCCGTGGCGCTCGGTTCAAGCGTTTGGATTACTTTGTTCCTCGCGGGCTTAGGCGTGGTCATGGCCGTAGGACCCTCGGTCGCGCAACTCTACGGCGCGAAGAAAATCGAGCAGATCGGTGGCGTGGTCCATCAGGGTTTTTTCGTCGGATTAATCGTTGCTGTGATGGTAATCATCGCGATGCACTGCGCGGGCCCGGTCATGTTGGCTGCGAATATCGAGCCGCATGTTGTGGTGTTGGCTGAAGGTTATCTCAGCGCCATGTCGTGGGGCGTGATCGGGTGTTATTGGTACCATTGTCTAAGACAAATGAATGAAGGGCTTGGCCGCACCATTCCGATTATGTTGGTCATGGGTACTTCGTTGCCGATTAACATCACACTGAATTATATTTTTATGTATGGGGCGTTCGGCTTTCCAAGTCTTGGTGCGGTGGGGGCCGGTCTTGGTAGCGGCATCACTTTTTGGTTGATGTTTATTTTTATCGCTTTGTACACACATCGCGCTAAATTTTATGCGGATTTTTCCCTGTGGCAGCGCTTAGTTTATCCGCGGGCGGACAAATCTTTGGCATTGGTAAAAATTGGATTACCAATTGGTTTGTCTTTTATGCTCCAGGCGGGCTTGTTTACCGCTGTTGCGCTAATCATGGGTAGTCTCGGCACCGACGTTGTTGCCGCACACGCCGTGACGCTTAATTTTGCAAGCATCGTATTTATGCTGCCGTTGGGTATTGGGATGGGCGCTACATCTTTGGTCGGTCGTGCTATTGGTGCGGGCCAGCCTCGCCTTGCGAAACGTTACGGCAACGCATGTTTAACGATTGCGCTGGTAATGATGACTATTAGCGCGTCAATCACGATTATGTTCGCGACCGATATCGCCGGTCTGTACACGGAGGAGGTTCCGGTTATCAAGTTGGCGAGCGGATTATTAATCGTAGCTGCGTTTTTGCAAATAGGAGATGGTACCCAAGCGGCAATTTCCGGTGCGTTACGGGGACTAAAGGATACCACCGTGCCGATGATATTTAACGCGCTCGTTTATTGGGGAGTAGGATTCACGATTGCCTATTATTTGGCGATATACCGGCAGTATGGCGGTATTGGGGTTTGGATCGGTTTAGCGGTGTGTATTTGGGTGGCGGCGGTATTTTTAGCGTGGCGATTTCATCATGTCGTCGATCGAGCGATTGTGGATTAAATAGATCTCACAGCAAATTTTAAGCGTTTCCCAAAGCAATGTGGATAAGTAGTAAGACCGTCGTTGATAGGCGAAAGTTTAGCGAGTGATACCTAGTGCGACAGCACAGATAAATAAACCAAAGGCATTGCCAGCACCGCGGCATACACGAGCAGCTCTTTAATACTGTCTCGAGGTGCTTCGACCGGGCCACATCCAATTGATAGCATAGATTCGCCGCAATCCTCACAATGATTCGGTTTTTGGAGGGGTTTGGCAATCAGGAAAACGACGACTGTTAAGCTCAAAAAACTAATCACAGTCGCTAAAAATCCCAAGCAATAGCTCGCAACACTCAAAGCCGTATAGTGACTAATCACTTGCGCCCAGAAATGGGTAGCCGAAAAGCTAATCGCAAGGAGTGGGGCGATGGCAGAGCGGATTACCGTGCGGTAAGTGCGTCCGCAACGTTGACACTCATACGCTTGAGCAACGGCGCCCAACAACTAAAACCACCCGTAGAAGGCCATAAATGACAGTTTAGTCTTCAATTTGATAATTTTGAATAAAGAAGTTTATCCGCAAATTGCTATTACCGTTCCAATTAATGAATTAGATCGTTAGCGCTGGCCAATCCGCATTTGGCAGCCCACTGTCGTTATAGATATCGCCAAGCGCGAAAGTGCTGATGATCTCATTGCCCACAGTCACTAAATTTTTCGGCAGTTCCGTTCGCCACGAATCGATAGGTGAAGCACCAGTAACGACCGTACCCTCCTTGCCGCTAACCCTACTTGGCGCATCGATTAAACCCTTTTGTATTTGCGGCGCTTCGCCAGTTTTTGCGGCCCCCGCGAAATCGAGTATTCGTTGAATCTCCTCATGCGGGTTTCGATATAAGGATTCATAAAAGCAGATATGAATCTCGCCGCGATTAAACTGATTTAGCGGCACATAGTG